>JAHXHT010000065.1 GCA_025656435.1 Candidatus Thiodiazotropha sp. (ex Gloverina cf. vestifex)
TTGTTTGCTTCATGGGGTCTATATAATGATTGGCCTAGAATGTGCACCATTATCCCTCAATCGATGGATTCGTTCAGAGCTTCCTTAGTGTATGGCAAGGTAATCACAATCACCCCATCTTCCACCGTCCGCTGCATTGCTTTCGCATCCGCATCAGGCGGGATAGGATGCGCCGGCGCATACTGGATGACGCAGAAGAAAACTGATAACTGCCCCGGTCGCTCCGCTGCTCCACTTGACGGGACTCTTGATTTTGAACCATCAACGTATGACCGCGCGCACTCACTTGAACGGCATCCGGCGTGAGGCCTCGTGTATGTATTCTGAGGACATAGCCATTTTCGTCACGCGTTCTCTCGAATCGCATGCCTCTCTGCACACTAAATGAGTTTGAAGTCGATGCAGGTCCGTAAGACCTGTGCTGACTGTAGCCACCAGGTGGTTGTGCCTGGAGTGCCGCACTGAGCGACAATAGCATCACTGCACTACTAATGATGGCCGTGACTTTCATCCTGAACCTCCTCTATTCGTTTTACTCGCTTTCTAGTTTAGCTCAGCCAGGACGGGGAATGATGTCTGATAGTCTCGCCGTTATTCGTCATGCTCTAGCTGAGTGTTGAGACTCCGCTGGCCCAACAAACTGGGCCAGGCAGCCTTCAAATAGAGGATCATCGACCAGAGCGTCAGAATAGCCGCTACGTAAAGCAGAACAAAGCCCACTGTAAAAATTGGTATGCCGGCAATGGGTTCATCGTAGATCAGCAGCAGAATGGCGACCATCTGTACTGCGGTCTTGAACTTACCAATGATAGAAACCGCCACTTCAGCCCGAGCGCCCAACTCAGCCATCCACTCCCGCAAGGCTGATATAGTGATCTCCCGACCGATAATCACGGCCGCAGGAATAGCCAGTGCCGGTGTTGGGTCTGACTGCACCAGCAATAACAATGCAACCGCCACCATAAGCTTGTCAGCCACAGGATCCAGAAAAGCGCCGAAAGGTGAGACCTGCCCCCAACGACGTGCCAGATAACCATCGAACCAATCGGTAACAGCGGCAATGGAGAAGACCAGGGCACAACTGAAACGGGCCCACTCCACCGGCAGATAGAACAGGAGGACGAATACGGGAATCAAAACAATCCTGAGCAGCGTCAATATGTTGGGAATATTCCACATAATCGTGTCATTCAATCCTTATCGTGAAAGGCGTGATAGATCTGCTCTGCCAGCACATGGTTGATCCCTTCAACACTGGCAAGATCTTCAACGCCGGCTCTGGTCAACTCCTGCAAACCGCCAAACTGCTTCAACAACCGCTGTCGACGCTTGGGGCCAATACCAGGGATCTCTTCCAGAACAGACCGTTTGCGACTTTTTGAGCGCCGCTGACGATGGGCAGTGATGGCGAACCGGTGGGCCTCGTCTCGAATCTGCTGTATCAGGTGCAACGCAGGTGAATCAGGTGGGAGTATAATCGGTGACTTTGCCCCCAACAAGAAGAGCTGTTCCATACCGGCCTTGCGATCGGCACCTTTGGCTACCCCAACCAGGGTGAGACCGGAGATACCCAGCTCTTGAAGGATACCATCTACCGCCGTCAGCTGCCCCTTGCCACCGTCAATCAACAAAAGGTCAGGCAGCGCCACTTCTCCTCGCTTGATACGGCGGTAACGGCGTTCCAAGGCCTGGCGCATGGCAGCATAATCGTCACCTGCGGTAATCCCCTCGATATTGAAACGCCGATAATCGGATTTCAACGGCCCCTGCTCGTTGAAAACGACACATGAAGCTACGGTCGATTCGCCCTGTGTGTGGCTGATATCGAAACATTCCATCCGCTCAGGCAGCGCTTGTAAGTCAAGGGCCTGCTGGAGCGCCTGTACCCTGCCCTCCATGTCCATGCGTGCATTAAGCTTTGCCTGAAGTGCAATATCTGCATTGCCCTTGGCCATTTTCAACCATCTCGCCCGCTCTCCCCTCACCCGGCAACTGACACGCACCCGGTGTTCGGCTTGCCGACTCAGGACCTCCTCTATCAATCCTACGTCTTCGAGGCTTCTGCTGAGAATAATCTCTGAGGGCACCGGCTTCTCCAGATAGTATTGTGAGACAAAAGCTGACAGCACGGCCTCATCCGAGGCATTAGGAGGAACCAATGGGTAAAAAGCTTTGTTACCGAGGTTACGTCCTGAACGGATAAAGAAAACCTGCAGACAAGCGCTACCGCCCTTTTTGGCCAGAGCAACAATGTCCAGATCTCCACGTTCACCGCTCACATACTGTCGCTCCTGAACGCGTCTGAGAGTCTGTATCTGATCCCTGTAGATTGCTGCCTGTTCAAACGCATGCGCTTCAGAGGCCCTCTCCATACACTTGACCAGATCATCCACTACCGCATTGGTCTTGCCCTCGAGAAACATCACTGCATGGCGCACATCGGCGGCATAGTCTGATGGCTCGACTAGCCCCACACAGGGACCGGTGCATCGCTTAATCTGATACTGCAGGCAGGCACGTGAACGATTGCGATAAAAACCTTCCTCGCACTGACGCACGGGAAAGAGTTTTTGCAACAATTGCAAGGTATCGCGGGTCGATCCGGCACTGGGATAGGGTCCAAAATAGCGTCCTTTGCCGAGTCGGCTGCCACGCCGGAATGAGAGTGCAGGATAATCGAGGTCAGAGGAGAGATAGATATAGGGATAGCTTTTATCGTCTCTCAGCAGCACATTATATTTCGGCTTGAGGGACTTGATCAGATGGTTTTCCAGAATCAGAGCTTCTGCTTCTGTGTGAGTGACGGCAATCTCGATCCGCTGAATTTGAGACACCATCAACTGTATCCGCCGGTTCAGGCTCCTGGTGAAATAGCTGCTGACCCGCTTTTTGAGATTTTTTGCCTTACCCACATAGAGCACCTGCTCCTCCGCATCGATCATGCGGTAGACACCGGGTCGTGTAGTCAGTGATTCAATAAAGGATTTGTGATCAAAACCGGATAGAGGCATGCGCCAATTATACGATATCTGCGCGGACTACATCTCTCGAAATGTTGTGATATCAGTCATGCACTACATGTAGATGTCAGTAGCTGGTTTTCTCATTGAGCAAGGCGTTGACTCGCAGGAAGATGGCATCAAACATCTCTGCCGTCAGGCGGCGCGTTTGTGTGTTGTAACGACTGCAGTGATAAGAGTCGATCAGACGCAGCTTTTCATTGATCCGATGCTCTCCACCATGGGAAAACGGAAAGGCTTTCTGCCTCAACTCCAATGCCTTGATCACCGCCTTGTGCGCAATCGAGCCCAACGCCACCACAATGCTATCAGCTGGCATACCCACAAGCTCCTGAACCAGGAAGTCATTGCAGGTATTGATCTCTGCACCCACCGGTTTGTTTTGCGGTGGCAAACACTTAACGACATTGGTAATGCGACAGTTTTTAAGTATCAGTCCATCATCTGCTGCCCAGGCCTCTGGCTGGTTGGAAAAACCCCTGTCATAAAGTGTCTGGTAAAGTAAGATCCCAGCGTGGTCCCCGGTGAACGGTCGCCCTGTGGCATTGGCCCCGTGCATACCGGGGGCTAGACCAACGACCAAAAGACGGGCGTCAGGATCACCGAAGGGCGCTACAGGTGCCGCATGATAGTCAGGGTGGTCTATTTTGACCTGGCAGAGAAAGTCCGCCAGCCGCTGACAACGACGGCAGTTCGGATCGAATGTCATCTGTTTTATTGAGTCTTTTGTTGTGAACTGGATAAAGGAATTTATCTTAGAGATTTCTTAGCGAAACTGCATGCTGCCTTAGTTTGAGGGATTGTCTTTGAGGATACTGTGACGGTAGGCAAGCCGGGTCAACTCCACATCATTCTTGATTCCCAATTTATCGTAGATACGCTGACGATAAGTACTCACTGTTTTCGGGCTGAGCGAGAGAATATCGGAGATCTCCTGATTCTTCTGCCCTTCAAGAATCTGTAACAGCACCTGCGTCTCCCGGGATGAGAGCTGTTTAAAGGGGTTATCTACATATCCTTGCCACTCTAGCAGAGTGTGTTTTCTGGCGACCTCAGAGGCGATGTAGTGGTGTCCTTCGTAGACCGCATGAATGGCTCGTAGCATTTCGTCAGCAGGACACCCCTTCGTGAGAAATCCAACAGCGCCAACCTCGTGAAGCCGACTGGGAAAAGGGTCGTCATCAAGCACTGTCAGTGCGATAACCTTGAGTTTCGGATCCATGCGCAGCGCACGACGTGTGGCTTCAATGCCACCCATCCCTGGCATGTTGACATCCATCAGTATGACATCGACCGAGATTGCTTTGATCAGATCAAGTGCCTCCTCGCCTGTTGACGCCTCCGCAGCAACCTCAATATCGGGTGCATTATCCAAAATTCCTTTAACTCCGGTCCTGATCAATTCGTGATCATCAACCAGCAGAACACTTATCATTGACTATTTCTCATCAGGTTCCATTCCTTCACCTGACGCCGGCAGAAACTTCCATACAGCGAGCTGTCGACGGCACTCAAATCTCAGAGTGGTAATTTACCTGAACTAGCCAGCCACCGCGAGGAACTTTCGCTGGATGTTCACACATTTCTCGAACATCTGATTAAATTACTTCCTGAATATCGAAAGTACCTTTAACTTCTTGAGTCGATAGTGAAAATCTATGTCCCTGAGTATTACAGTAGTTCAGCCATTTAGATAAGAAGAGGTTAATTTTCCAACGCTGCTCCAGGGTAGGGTGACTGCCCCAACGCTGCAGCGGCAAGGCTGATTGGCGCATATCCATAACATCCACCTGCTGAAAGTCATGGTAGACCCTGAGTGAGGCATCGGGATCCGGATAGTGCCCGACCACATGGGGGAAAAAATAGGTGAGATGAATGAGGCTGGTGTAAGGCGTCTGCTCGTAAATTTCCAGGTGTAGATCTATACCCCGCCCAAGACTGGAGAGATGCTTACCCTCCATGAGAGACAAGTCTGGTGCCAAGCGCAAAAGATGCCGATAGTTTTCCTCACTTTGAGCCTGCACCATTCCCATAGTCGGTGGGCTTAAACTGAGATATCGAAGACTCCAGGGGTAATAGGGTTTTTTCATGCGAACCATAAGGGGACTTAGTCATGCTGTAGTCTTCAGGGTACTATCCCCCTATTAACGAAAAAAGCCCTAAATAGAAAAACCCTGGATGATTAACCAATCATCCAGGGTTTTGATTTAGGCTAAAAATCGATGCTCAGGCGTCTTGTGTGCCTTGCTGCTCCGCCTCGATCTGCGCTCGCACCTCATCCATATCCAGTTCACCGGCCTTACCCAGTAGTTCGCGGAAGGCCGACTCCGGCAAGGCGCCTGGTTGAGAAAAAATGATGATATTGTCTCTAAAGATCATCAATGTGGGGATGGAGCGAACCTGGAAATGCATAGCCAACTCCTGCTCATCTTCCGTATTCACCTTGGCGAAAACGATATCCGGAAAATCCTCCGAGACACTTTCGTAGGTAGGTGCAAATGAGCGGCAAGGACCACACCAGGGCGCCCAGAAATCGACGATGACAAAATCACTTTCGGTGATGGTGGATTCAAAATTCTCTTCGGTCAATTCTACGACAGCCACGTTGAGCCCCATGCTTAAGTTGTAAAAATCGGTGGAATAATATCAGAATAGGCTAATAAATGCCTGCAGGATTCGCATTCCCGTTTAGCCTTAAAATACCCTCGATCAAACCCCATGTAAAAAGGCCGCTTTCAGCAGCCTTTTACGCAAAACCATCAAACAATGATCAGGTTTAACCAAGCCCTTCGAAGATCTCGTCACGAATGTCGCCCACACTCCCAACACCCACGATTCTCACATATTTACAGGCACCCGCCTCAGCTTCTTTAGTATAAAAGCCAACAAGCGGCTCTGTCTGATCATGGTAAATCTTGAGCCTCGCCTTGACGGTCTCTTCCTGATCATCATCACGCTGAATCAGGTCTTCTCCTGTCTCGTCATCCTTGCCTTCTACCTTGGGTGGGTTAAAAACAAGATGGTAAGTACGGCCAGAAGCCAGATGTACCCGGCGACCAGACATGCGGCTGATGATTTCTTCATCGGGCACGTCTATCTCGACCACGGCATCAACGGGAACCCCTGCAGCCTTGAGTGATTCGGCCTGGGGAATGGTGCGGGGGAAGCCATCGAACAGATAGCCGTTTTGACAGTCATCATCCTTAATCCGCTCTTTGACCATACCCATGATGATATCGTCTGAAACCAAACCGCCCTCGTCCATTATTTTCTTCGCCGCGACACCCAGGTCGGTGCCCGCTTTGACGTGTGCTCGCAACATATCACCAGTGGAAATCTGTGGAATGTTATATTTTTCTTTGATGTAGTTTGCCTGAGTACCCTTTCCGGCACCTGGCCCGCCAAGCAGAATGATACGCATTATTGTTTCTCCCTTGGATATTATTGTACTGCCAGGAGTTTGCCATGGTCAGCACCGGTGAGCCAGTCTAGGCTATCAATGGGTGGATTCAGGGGCCTTATAAGATAGTCGCTCTATAAAATATTGACTTATTGGGTGATTTTTCGCTCTACAACACAGAGAAATAATATGTAAGCTACTGATATTTATATGGTAATACCATTATTTCTTTATATGATCAAAAAAAAGAGGGGGCATTTGCCCCCTTGTTTTACTGACCAGATTCAGTCGATTCAATTGCCCGCCAATTTCAGCATCAAACTGTTAAGACGCCTGACAAAGGCCGCAGGGTCATCCAGCTGCCCGCCTTCTGCCAGTTGCGCCTGATCGAAAAGTACCTGAGTCACATCATTGAAGCGCTCATCATCCCCTTCGCTCTCCAGCCGCTCCAGCAGCGGGTGAGAGATGTTGATCTCCATAATCGGTTTGGTCTGCGGGGCATCCTGACCGACGGATTTAAGCACCCTCGCCAGGTTGGCGCTCATGTCGTGCTCCTCAACCACCAGACAGGCGGGAGAGTCGGTAAGACGATGGCTGACCCTGACCTCTTTGACCATCTCACCCAACGTCTTCTGCATTTTGTCCAAAAGATCCTTGTGGGCTTCTGTGGCTTTCTCACTGCTCTCCTTCTCTTCCTTATCCTCCAAGTCACCCAGATCGAGCTCACCCTTGGTAACCGACTGCATAGACTTACCGTCAAATTCCATCAGGCTGGTCACTAACCACTCATCAACCCTATCTGAGAGTAGCAGCACCTCGATGCCCTTCTTCTTGAGTACCTCTAAATGTGGACTGAAGCGGGCAGCAGCGGGAGAATCAGCGGTGATGTAGAAAATCTTCTCCTGACCTTCCTGCATGCGACTGACATAATCGGCCAGCGAGACGGTCTGTTCATCCTTATCATTATGGGTCGAGATGAAACGCAGCAATCCGGCAATCCGCTCCTTGTTTGCCTGGTCCTCAGCCGGTCCCTCTTTCATGACTTTGCCGAACTGATCCCAGAATACCTGGTAATTCTCCTTGTCGTTCTCAGCCATTTTCTCCAAGGCACCGAGAATACGTTTCACGTTTGCCTGGCGGATGGTATCGATCTTGCGATTGTGCTGCAGGATCTCGCGTGAGACGTTCAGCGGCAGATCATCCGCATCCACGACACCTTTGATGAACCTCAGATAGCGAGGCATCAACTTCTCCGCCTCATCCATGATGAAGACACGACGCACGAAAAGCTTCACACCATGCGTCTGATCCCGATCCCAGAGATCAAAGGGTGCCCGCTTGGGGATGAACAACAGGGAGGTATATTCATTGGTACCCTCGACACGATTGTGTACGTAGATCAGAGGCTCTTCAAAATCGTGTGAAACATGCTTGTAGAAGTCATGATACTCCTCTTCCGAGATATCGGGGCGGTTACGCATCCATAATGCGGTGCCTTTATTGACCCGCTCGAATTCCGGCGTCTCCGGTTTCTCTTCATCTTCGCCGTAGAACTCCTTTTCCATCTCCACAGGAATGGTAATGTGATCGGAGAATTTTGAAATCACACTGCGCAGGCGGTAACTTTCCAGGAACTCTTTTTCATCCTCCTTCAAATGAAGAATGATATCGGTCCCCCGGGTTGCTTTATCGACATTTTCAATGGAGTAGGAACCTTCGCCTTCGGACTCCCAGCGTACGCCATGCTCCTCAGCCAGGCCGGCCCGCCGGGTCATTAAAGTAACCTTATCCGCAACGATATAGGCCGAGTAGAAGCCCACCCCGAACTGACCAATGAGTTCACTGTCTTTAGCCTGGTCGCCCGACATGGATTCAAAAAACTTACGGGTCCCGGAACTCGCAATACTGCCGATAGTCTCCGTCACCTCCTGACGGCTCATGCCGATGCCGTTATCCGAGATGGTGACCGTACCGTTCTCCTTGTCTGCCGTCACACGTATCTTGAGCTCTGCATCTTCCTCAAAGAGTGCTTCGTCAGTAAGGGCCTCGAAGCGCAGTTTTTCTGCTGCATCTGAAGCATTGGAGATAAGTTCTCGCAGAAAAATCTCTTTATTGCTGTAGAGGGAACGAATTACCAGGTTCAGTACCTGGCTGACTTCTGCCTGAAACGCGAGGGTTTCCTTTTGGGCTTCTACGGTCATGGTAATTTCCGGTCTCCAACGTCTGTAGTTGTTAAGTCAATGAATAAATAAGGGTTCTGCATATCCGGCAGAGAGATGGGGGCAAAGGGATTTTATTTCAAGGTCATGCCCCAAACTTCGAGAACATAAGGTTCTCGAAGCCCGGTGCCACCAAAAAAATTACGCGTCAGAATGTATGGGTAAAGAAGATGCTGAACCGATTCTCTTCATAACTCGAAGTTTCCGTCACCGCATCCCGTTCAAGATGCGCCAGGCTGAGACCGAGTGTAGAAAAAGCGCCAAGCTGATAATCACCACCCAGTGTAGTCACCAACTGGTCATAGTCTAAGGCCTGCTCTTCATGATCTGACCAACGAAGACTCAGATACCCATTGGTCCGCTGAGTAATCTCCCGGTTGAAGCTTGCGCTCAGGTCTAAGTCCTGTGTATCAAGAATAGGATCCTCATAGGTGCGATCCGTGTGAACGGCACCAAGGCTGAGTGTGGATCTACCCGTAGCGAAGGTGAAGTTGGTGACAACACGTTCAACTTCAAAAAACTCTGCACTCAGTGTCGCCGAACTGCTGCGCTCCACATTCGGTGGGCTCTCAAGTACTGCATCACGCACCAGATTGCCGAAAGCATCCTGACGTTGAAACAGACTGGGTCTTATGAGCTCGTCGCGGGCACTGCTGAAGTCCCGCTCGTACGTAGCCGTCCAGACAGTCCGTTGAGCACGGTGACTGAAATCGAGATAGTAATCATCACCAAAAGCCCGCTCCCCTCCACCTACGGCTAGACGAGTTCGGGAGCTGGGTGTGTAGATAATACCGACGGTCCAAAGTGAATCATCAAGATCGGTATTCAGAGCCAGATCGAACTCCTCATAACCTGCAGAAAACGCTATGGCCCATTGACGAGTCAGCTGCTGGGCGAACTCAGCCCTGACCTGCTTGACTTCATTATCTTCATCCAAATTGTCGTAATCCACCACATTCTGCATGGCCGACAATTCCCAGACCTGATTGCTGAACGCCCTGCCACTACCCAGCACCAGATCAACCTGTTGCCCGCGATTGTCATCCACCCCATCAGCCGAGTAGTTGACCGTATCAGCCGTATAGCGTGCTTCAAAGGTACTGTAATTGCCCATGCGGGCAGTGAAATAGGGACTGATGCCAGCGGTGTAGACCTCAGTACTGTCTGATCTTCCGGTCAAACCATCGATACCCGTCCTGCCTGAACTGGTGATATTTGTCAGATCGGCAGTTGCCCAGCCATCCAGAAACAGGTGCTCCTCTACAAGTTCCGTATTGCCTTCAGCCCTGAGGAAATGAACCAACTCATCATCCTCGGTATCTTCCCTGTAGTGACGATACTCAGGGGTGTAGTTAAAATCGAGGCGCGCCCTGGCCCCCTCGCGATAGGCTGAAATGCTGGGGGTGATACGGGTAATCGATTCGTTCTCCTCACTGTCATGGGTCAGCAGTGAGTTGTCTGTATAGACCTGCTCCACTGTAATGGCTGGTGCAATAATCCAGTCAGCAGCAGAACCGGTCATTGGTATGATAGAAAGCCCCAAGCCACTCAACAGCAAGGGAAGTTTTTTCATGTGGAAAGGAATAGAGTGAAAAGTCATCATTGCATCCGCCCGTTCATATGAAATCTGGAAGCCTTCCTGTTTCCGTGGGTCATCTTTTGCACTGACGCGCCCGTCCTGTGAAGATAGTTCGTGCGCGTGCAAGCGAAGGTTACCCAACCTGCTGCAAAGATTACGCACCTGACATTGATAAGTCGAGCGGATTATCCGATCAGCCGGCGGCAACAATTAGCCACTCCATTAGAACCCCTAGGGAAGCTCTGAACGAATCGTTTGTCAGCGAACGTTTCCTCTCGCTTGCTTCAAAACTGCCATGAGCGAAGAAAAACAGTGCATT
>JAHXHT010000066.1 GCA_025656435.1 Candidatus Thiodiazotropha sp. (ex Gloverina cf. vestifex)
AAAATCTTTCACGAGGTAGCGACACTCTTACGCGCCTACGCCTATCGGGGACTAATCGCCTCGGCTTTCAGCCTTCCATGGCGATCAGCGAGGGAGTGTTAGAAATTCTGTGTCAATTTTTTAACTTTCAGGATAATGCTGCATGGAGAATTGATTATGACAGGCAGGTTCGATTTTAACGAAGCCCTTAAGGTTATTCGGTCAGGGCAAGCGATCACGGGGAAAGACGGTGTTTTGGCACCGTTACTCAAGCAGTTAACCGAGGCGGCTCTTGAGGCCGAACTAGAGAGCCGCATTGCCAATGATGTTGCGCCGAACCGGAAGAACGGTAAATCACAAAAGACGTTTAAAACCAGTGAAGGCCGTATAGGCCTCAATACACCCCGCGACCGAGCAGGGACCCTGGGACACATCTGGGGCGATAAATACCCCATCGTCATCCAGTCATGGCGAAAAAAGTGGGATAATTTATCCGTGTACTTCCGCTACCCAGAGGATATTCGCCGTGTTATTTACACCACCAACTCGATTGAAGCGGTGTACCGGCAATTTAGAAAACCGACAAAAACCAAAGGCGTTTTTCCCAATGGCCTGGCGCGCCGATTGCTTAAATTGCTGTATTTGGGTATACAAAACGCCAGTAAAAAGTGGACGATGCCGATCCATAACTGGAATTTGACCATATCTCAGTTGACTATCTTCTTTGAAGGTCGACTTGATGGTGCGCTGGATCTATGATCCGATAGACTCAGTGCTTTTTACGTTGACACAGAATTCTGAACAGCCCCGTAAATTTCTCTGTGTAAATGGCGGTTTGTCATGGCGACATCTGATCATCCAATAGTATCATAAATTACCCATAGCCTGTTTCCAGTCCCTGATTGGCATGCTCCATTTCTTGGTCATTTTGCGTAAAGATGGATTCAATGACTCTATGGCATTGGTAGTGTAGATCACCTTCCGAATTGGTGGCGGATAATCGAAGAAGGGAGTTAGCCGTTCCCAGTTATTTCGCCAGGATCGGCTGATGGTGGGATGTTCCCCGTCCCGCTTGCTCGCAAATCCCTCCAGGGACTGCTCACTCTCTGACAGGCTCGGAGCTGTGTAGATGCGTCGCAGGCCTGCAGCAATCACCACGCATAACAGCCATTAGTAAGGACTGTAGCTTTCCGGTATCAATATTGTGGGTTTTTGCTGTACGCGATCATCGCTGTAGGGGAAATCGATGGTGTAGTGCAGTCCCCGGCTCTCACGCCGGCTCATGGCGGAGCGGATAATCAGGTCTGCCACCTCGACCAGATTCCTCAGTTCCAGTAGATCATTGCTGACACGGAAGTTACTGTAGTATTCGACAATTTCCCGCCGCAGTAGATCGACTCGCCGTTTGGCCCGCTCCAGGCGTTTGTTACTGCGCACAATGCCGACATAGTCCCACATGAAATGACGCAGCTCGTCCCAGTTGTGAGATACCACAACCTCTTCATCAGGTTCGGTCACCCGACTCTCATCCCAGGGTGGGAGTGTGGGTGGTAAAGAAATTTCGGAATCCTGGGCATGGATGTTCTTTGCGGCCTGTTCGGCAAAGACCAGACACTCGAGCAGTGAGTTGCTGGCCATGCGGTTGGCGCCATGCAGACCGGTGTAGGCAATCTCTCCGACCGCGTAGAGTCCGGTGATATCAGTACGTGCCTGATGATCAGCCATAACGCCGCCACAGGTATAGTGAGCGGCGGGTACCACAGGAATGGGTTGTTCGGTGATGTCTATTCCGAAATCGAGGCAACGTTGGTAGATGGTGGGGAAGTGCTCCTGGATAAAATCAGCGGGTCTGTGGCTGATATCAAGATAGAGGCAGTCGGCGCCAATGCGCTTCATCTCGTGGTCGATGGCATGGGCAACGACATCCCTGGGGGCCAGCTCACCGCGGGGGTCGAACTGATCCATGAAGCGGGTGCCGTCGGGCAGTTTTAACTGGCCGCCTTCTCCTCTTACCGCCTCGGAGATAAGAAAGCTCTTGGCCTCCGGATGATGGAGGCAGGTCGGATGAAACTGGATGAATTCCATATTGGCCACCCGGCAGCCGGCACGCCAGGCCATGGCGATACCGTCACCGGTGGCGACGTCGGGATTGCTGGTGTAGAGATAGACTTTACTGGCGCCGCCAGTGGCAAGTACCACGAATCGGGCACTGAAAGTTTCCACCTTGTCGCTCTGCTGGTTGAGCATGTAGGCGCCGTAACAACGCTTCTGCTTTTTTTCCTCGCCTTTTTCGCTGGTAATCAGGTCAATGGCGATATGGTGGGCAAATACCTCAATGTTGGATCGGTTCAATACCTGCGACTGTAGCGTGGTTTCGACCTCTTTTCCGGTAGCATCGGCTGCATGGATCACTCGACGGTGAGAGTGTCCGCCTTCCCGGGTGAGGTGGTAGCCACCACTGCTGGCAGAAGTGTCGTCCTTGGTGAAGTTGACGCCACCCTGGAGCAGCCATTCGATATTTTGCGGGCCGTTTTCCACCACCAGTTGCACCGTTTCCTCATGGCAGAGACCACCACCGGCATCGAGAGTATCGCGCACATGGGAAGCAATGCTATCGGTAGCATCGAGTACGGCAGAAATACCACCCTGGGCATAGTAGGTATTTGTCTCTTCCAACTCACGTTTGGCGACAATGGCGATTTTCAGATGCTCACCCAGACGAAGTGCGAGGCTTAGACCGGCGGCGCCGCTGCCGATAATGAGTACATCGTGGTTATGGTTGGTTGACATATTTGCGGGGGCAGTCAGTTACAGCGATAATGCGCATCAGTTTCATCCGCATCTTTGTGTAGCGGCTCATACTTCTGGACGATATCAGAGGCACGCCAATGCCTCAAGGCAAGACGCAAGGTGCATGTAATGGCAGGCCCTTACCAAACATTGCAACGCAGGATTGAGGCATTGGCGTGCCTCCCTTCGGGCGTGGCGCTAGGCCATCATCTGCGTTGTTGCGTTCCTTGGGAAGGGCTTGCCATTCACTGCGGAGCGCGCCTAGCAGCTGATGGCCTAGCGCCACGCTGATATCGTTCAACAGTATGAGCCGTTACACTGGCTCAAAAAGAGATTTTATAGAACCATATCAATGGAAGTGCGGATTGTGAGAACTATTCTACAACCAGATTGTCAATGGGACTGTGCACAGGACGCGCCCGTCGCGAGGAGGTAATGGCCCGGATGGGCGAGCGAGCGATAGATCAGGAACTCGTCGTAAGAGTTCAACAGGGTGATAAAAAGGCGTTCGACCTGCTGGTACTCAAATATCAGCAGAAGATCACCAATCTGATCTCCCGCTATATCCGAGATCCGCACGAGGTCTTGGATGTGACTCAAGAGGTTTTCATCAAAGCGTATCGGGCGCTTCCCAAGTTCCGTGGCGACAGTGCGTTCTATACCTGGCTGTACCGAATCGCCATCAACACGGCAAAGAACTATCTCGTGGCCCAGGGGCGACGACCCCCGACCGATGATGTGGAGGCCGAAACGGCAGAACAAATGGATATCGGTGTACGTCTAAAGGAAACAGATACTCCGGAAAACCTTGTGTTGACCGATGAGATCTCGATGACGGTGCAGAAGGCCATTGACGAGCTGCCTGAGGATCTGCGCACAGCTATCATTCTGCGTGAACTCGAGGGCATGAGTTATGAAGAGATTGCCAATGCCATGTCCTGCCCGGTAGGCACCGTTCGATCCCGTATTTTTCGGGCACGAGAGGCAATCGACAAGAAATTGAGTCCGTTACTGAAACCCTAATATCAGGCATCTGAAAATGGCTGAACAAGAGTACGAAAGATTATCTGCATTGGTGGACGATGAGTTGCCACAAGACGAAATTGCAGGTGCAATCAACAAGTTGTATCAGAGTGATGGTGGCGCGAGAAGCTGGTCGAGCTACCATCTGATTGGTGACGCCATGCGTCGGGATATGGGCCCGCACTACAGTACCTCGCTCGCTGCTGAGATCAGCCGTCGACTGGAGAACGAGCCGGTTGTACTGGCCCCCGCTGCATTGAAAACGAAGAGGCCTAACAGGAAAAGGACACTGACCGGTTTGGCGGTCGCCGCTTCATTGGCAGGTGCCGCAGTTGTGATCGCACCACAGCTGATCAACCCTCAAGGCACAGAAGTACCTCAACAGCTGGCCGAAGTACAACCGGTCCCTGAAAGTAAAATGCTATATGTGGCTCAGGATGGCACACGTTGGGAGCTATTGAAAAAACCTGCAGTTGAATCTCGCTTGAATGCCTACCTGGTGAACCATCGGGAGCATTCACCTGCAAGCAATATCAAAGGTATCATGCCTTACGCGACTTTCGTCAGTTACGACGGTAATAAGAAATAAGCCATCCTGGGAAGAACGAGGCGAATGAGACAACGGCCCGTCAGATTTTTCAACCGCAGCATTCTCTTTCTCTTCACGGCGCTGATTTTCAACCGTGCTGTCTGGGCTGAAGGTGATCTTTCACCCAGGCAGTGGCTGGAAAGAATGATGGATGCCGTCCAACAGCTCAGCTATCAGGGCACCTTCATCTATCTGCACGATAATCAACTCGAAACCATGCGAATTGTTCATGCGGTGGAGGACGATAGGGTGCGAGAGAGCCTGGTGTGTCTCAATGGTACACCCCGGGAAGTTATTCGAGATGAGGATTCGGTGACCTGTGTCATACCGGAATCGAAAGAGGTTTCTGTAGATCGCAGGCCACCCAGCGATAAATTTCTTAATCTCTTACCTGAAGATCTCGAGCTATTGGATGATCACTATACATTCCAAATTCTTGGCAGATCGAGGATAGCCAATCATCAAGCACAGATAGTGACTATTATCCCCAAGGATAATCTACGTTATGGCTATCGCTTCTTCCTCGATACAGACACCGGTCTACCGCTCAAATCTGACCTGATGAATGAGGTGGGTGAAGTGGTCGAGCAGACGATGTTTACCGATCTTCAGATGGGCATTGCTGAGATCAATGACATCTATCGGCGTAAATCTATCTTCACTTATCAACTCAAGAACCATGCCGACGCAGTTGACACCATGGATGGCGACCATGTCAGCCGTTGGGATTTTCAGCGTCTACCCAGCGGGTTCAAGATGAGCTTGAAGCATCACTTGCCAGATCCGGAGAGTCTCGAGCCCATTGAGCAATACGTGTTCACCGATGGACTTGGTTCTCTCTCCGTATTTGTGGAATCTGGTGGGCGCGGAGAAGCGCTCACGGGTGTTTCTCGTCTTGGTGCCATAAATGCCTGGGGTGGCCAGGTAGAGGGACATCAGGTTACCGCTGTGGGAGAGGTCCCCGCTGTTACCCTGCTAGGTGTTGTTCAAGGCATGCAGTTGAAACCTTGAAATGATCGAGGAGACTGCCACTGTTGTTGGTCTAGAGGATGGATTTGCCATCGTCGAGACGCAACAACGAGCTGCCTGTGGCAGCTGTGATAGTGCCGGCAGTTGCAGTACGACAGTCCTCTCAGGTCTCTTCAAACGTCGGCATAGTCATCTTAAAGTACACAATCCCATCCAGGCACAGGTTGGAGAAAAGGTAATCATTGGATTGCAGGAATCGGCGCTTCTCAAAGTGTCATTCGCAGCCTATCTACTACCATTACTCAGTATGATTCTTTCCGCCATCGCAATACAGGCACTGGCTGACGCTATCAAGCTACGGTCAGGGGAACTCCCGACAGTTGCCGGTGGTCTATTAGGTCTCATTGCTGGACTGATTCTGTTTAAGCAGTTAACAGCTAATAAGGCGTCAGATCCTTCTTACCAAGCTGTGATCTTGCGGCAAGCGAATATTCAACCCGTTTGACCTGAAGACCTTATTAGCTAACCGGTTTCAGCAAGCACGCAAGTACCTTCAGGAGTTGTTTTGATGAGAGTGAATCTAATAATGACCAAGCTTCTCACCGTTGTTCTATTGTCCTTTATTTTCGCATTGTCCCTGCAAGCAGGTAGTCTGCCCGACTTCACCGTCCTTGCGGAACAGAATGCTGCCTCGGTCGTGAATATCAGCACCAGGCAGAATTCAAACAAGCAACAGATGCGTCAATTCAATATGCCTGAGTTTAACGATATCCCTGAGGGAGGCCCCTTGGGAGACTTGATGCGTAAATTCTTCGGTGAGCATGGATTTCAGATGCCTGAAGAGAGCCCGGAAAAGCGTTCTCTGGGTTCTGGATTCATCCTCTCTGATGATGGTTATATTCTGACAAATTACCATGTGGTAGATGGCGCCGATCAGATCATTGTCAGGATGAACGACCGTCGTGAATTCGTTGCCGATGTTATCGGTAAGGACGAGCGCAGTGATATCGCCCTGATCAAGATCGATGCCGAGGGTCTGCCTGCGGTAAAAATCGGAGATTCCAAGAATCTCAAGGTTGGTGAATGGGTACTTGCCATCGGTTCACCGTTTGGATTCGACCACTCTGTTACTGCTGGTATCGTCAGTGCCAAGGGCCGTAATCTACCCAGTGAGAATTATGTACCCTTCATTCAGACTGACGTTGCCATCAACCCAGGTAACTCCGGCGGGCCACTATTCAGCCTGGATGGAGAAGTCGTCGGTATCAATTCGCAGATCTACAGCCGTTCAGGCGGATTCATGGGACTCTCATTCGCCATCCCCATCGAGATGGCTATGGATGTTGCCGATCAGTTAAAGGCCAGGGGTAGGGTGAGCCGTGGCTGGCTGGGCGTGTTGATTCAGGATATGAATGCGGATCTGGCGGAGAGTTTCGGCCTGGATCGCCCGCGTGGTGCATTGGTGGCTCGCGTGCTGCCAAACAGTCCTTCGGAGAGTGCCGGCTTGCAGGTCGGTGATGTGATTCTCGAATTCAATGGTACGAAAGTCCACACTTCTTCAGAACTCCCCCCTCTGGTAGGTCGGAGTAACGTTGATGAGCCTGCAAAAGTGAAGATTCTGCGCAATGGCAAGGAGCGGACGGTCAAGGTGAATATCGGTGAGCTTCTTCCCGAAGATGCGGTTCAACTGGCCGGTACCCACCCACCGAAGGTTTCAGAGAACCGTCTTGGTATGATGGTCTCTGAGGGCAATGAGCAGATAAGAAAAAAATACCAACTCTCATCTCGCCGGGGTGTGGTGGTTGAATCGGTCACAGGGCAGGCTGCCAGGGAAGCGGGAATACAGCAGGGTGATATTATTTTGAGTATGAATAATGTTGGGGTGGAGGATGTGCCTCAATTCAATAAGCTGGTTTCCGAGCTCCCCGCCGATAAGACTGTGGCACTCCTGGTACATCGCAATACGGGGCCTATATTTTTGGCACTTCGTGTCCCTGAGGGATGAAACAGCTTCGGCTCTACTACCGTTCCGGCTGTCATCTCTGCGAGGATATGGAGACGCATCTGGAGCAACTGAGCCTGTCATGGGTATTCGATCTGGATAGGGTGGATGTGGATAGTGATCCGGGAGTCAAGGAGAGATACAACCATCGAGTGCCTGTTCTGGAAGATGTGAACGGGGCCACCCTGTCGGAGTATTTTCTCGATCAGGCAACTGTGTTGCGCTACTTGCAAAGCCCTTGATTTGATATGATCCCCCTCTTTATGCTTTCAGGCGATATCAGAAACGCCCCAGAATGGGGCGTTTCTCTTTTATTGCCAAATACTTAGGCGCCATGGCTGACTTGAGACATATCCGAAACTTTTCGATTATTGCCCACATCGATCACGGTAAATCGACCATTGCCGACCGGTTTATTCAAGTCTGTGGTGGTTTGAGCGAACGAGAAATGGCGGATCAGGTCTGTGATTCCATGGATCTCGAACGAGAGCGCGGCATCACCATCAAGGCGCAGAGTGTCACACTCGACTATAAAAGTCAGGACGGTGAGACTTATCAACTCAATTTCATCGATACGCCGGGACATGTGGATTTCTCCTATGAGGTCTCCCGTTCATTAGCTGCCTGCGAGGGAGCCTTGCTGGTTGTGGATGCCGCTCAGGGCGTGGAGGCACAGAGTGTCGCCAACTGCTATACCGCCATCGAGCAGGGACTGGAAGTATTGCCGGTACTTAATAAGATTGATCTGCCTTCTGCGGAACCGGATCGGGTGATCAATGAGATCGAAGAGATCATCGGTATCGATGCCGATCATGCTATTCGAGTCAGCGCCAAGACCGGGATTGGAATCAGTGATCTGCTGGAGCAGCTGGTGGTCACAATACCGCCCCCAGACGGTGATTCAGATGCCCCGTTACAGGCGCTTATCATCGACTCCTGGTTTGACCCGTATGTGGGTGTCATCTCCCTGATACGGGTCATGAACGGGGTGATCAAGCCCAAGGACAAGATGCGTATCATGTCTACTGGGCGTGCCTATCAGGTTGAGAAGGTGGGCGTGTTCACCCCCAAGCAGACGGACAAATCACAGTTGGGCACAGGTGAGGTGGGTTATCTCATAGCCGGTATCAAGGAAATCGACGGTGCACCGGTGGGTGATACGATTACCTTAGAGAATCGTAAGGCTGAACAGGCGCTGTCGGGTTTCAAAGAGATTGTCCCGAGAGTCTTTTCCGGTCTCTATCCCGTCAGTTCTGATGACTACGAGGATCTGCGGGATGCCTTGCAGAAACTCAGGCTGAATGATGCCGCGTTGCAATACGAACCTGAGACCTCTCAGGCACTGGGATTTGGCTTTCGCTGTGGCTTTCTCGGCATGCTCCATATGGAGATTGTGCAGGAGCGCTTGGAGCGGGAGTATAATCTCGATTTGATCACCACAGCACCTTCAGTGATCTATGAGGTGCTGAAGGTCGACGGCGAACTGATTCGCATCGAAAATCCGGCGGCGCTGCCCGATCCCGGCAAAATCGAAGAGGTTAGGGACCCCATCATTCTGGCCACCGTTCTGGTGCCTCAGGACTATCTGGGGAATGTGATCACCCTTTGCATCGAAAAACGGGGTGTACAAAAAAACCTACAGTATCTGGCGGGACAGGTTCAGCTGAGCTATGAACTGCCGATGAATGAGGTGGTGCTCGATTTTTTTGACCGACTCAAGTCAGTGAGCCGGGGCTATGCCTCATTTGAGTATGAGTTTGTTCGTTTCCAGGCGGCCCCCCTGGTCAAGCTGGATATTCTGATCAACGGGGAGAAGGTTGATGCGCTATCGATTATCGTGCATCGCGACCAGTCTCAGTCACGGGGCAGAGATCTGACCAGCAAAATGAAGGAACTCATACCCCGGCAGATGTTCGAAGTCGCAATCCAAGCGGCTATCGGCAGTAAAGTCATTGCGCGAACAACAGTCAAGGCGCTGCGTAAAAATGTGACCGCGAAATGTTACGGTGGCGATATCACACGGAAGCGGAAGCTCCTGGAGAAGCAGAAAGCCGGTAAGAAACGCATGAAGCAAGTCGGGCGGGTAGATATTCCACAGGATGCTTTTCTTGCTGTATTACAGGTGAGTAAGGATAATTAACTGCTGGCGGAAGGAAATGCCGCTGATCATGGCATAATAGGCCATCTAACTTAAGGATGCTCCATCAAAAATGAATTTCGATTTTCCAACGTTTCTAGTGGCCGCCAGTGCACTGACAGGCGGTATCTGGCTCTTCGACGCGGTTTTTCTGGCGCCCAAAAGACGCAAACTTGCGACAGTTGATGGTGGGGTTCCGGAGTCTGAAGAGGCGCCGCTTAAAGAACCCCTTCTGGTCGAATATTCACGCTCCTTCTTTCCTGTCATTTTTATTGTATTGATTCTTCGCTCCTTTCTGGCTGAGCCTTTCCGCATTCCTTCGGGTTCCATGATGCCGACGCTGCTGGTCGGTGACTTTATCCTGGTCAATAAATTCAGCTATGGCATACGATTGCCGGTCCTGAATAAAAAGATCATTGATCTGGGTGATCCACAGCACGGAGATCCTGTCGTATTCCGCTATCCCAAACAGCCCAATGTCGATTACATCAAGCGTGTCATAGGCGTACCGGGTGATACGGTTTACTACCAAAACAAAACGGTCTATATCAATGGCAATGCCATGGCGAAAACGCCACTCGGAAGTTATACAGGGAGCGGAACCGGTGCGCGGTTTACAGGCGCTATCAAAGCCATGGAGAACCTGGATGGTGTCGAACACACAATCCTGGTACACCCGCGGGCGCCCGACCTCCCCATGGGTTGCCAAGTGCTGATGGCTGGACCAATAATCGTTCCAGAAGGACACTATTTCGTCATGGGTGATAACCGGGATAACAGTAACGACAGCCGGTGCTGGGGACTGGTGCCGGATGAAAATCTGGTAGGAAAGGCCTTTGGTATCTGGATGAACTGGGACTCGGAACTGGACACTTTTCCCCCCATTGCCTGGAAAAGAATCGGAAAGAGCATAGACTGACTAGGGAAGCTCTGAACGAATCCATCGATTGAGGGATAATGGTGCACATTCTAGGCCAATCATTATATAGACCCCATGAAGCAAACAA
>JAHXHT010000067.1 GCA_025656435.1 Candidatus Thiodiazotropha sp. (ex Gloverina cf. vestifex)
GGTCGGGGCATAACGGCTGTCGCGTTGGCGAGTCGATTTTGGGGACTCGGATGTCCCAAAATCTTTCACGAGGTAGCGACACGCTTGTCATCAACCTGGAAGTCTTCGCTGGAGACCCGCATCTTCGCGGTACCGAGAGATGACCCAAAGGCTCGGGGCATCTCTGACAACATTTGCCATGTATCATCACTCAACGGGACGCTCCGTTAGCAGCACAACGGCGTGGGCAGCTATGCCCTCACCACGGCCTGTAAAACCCATCCCTTCAGTCGTCGTGGCCTTGATATTGACCTGCTGCTGATCGACCTTCAAATCAGTTGCCAGGGTCTCCCGCATGTTATCGATATGGGGGGCGAGCTTGGGACGCTGGGCAACCGCTGTGATATCGACATTACCGATCCGCCATCCGGCCGCATGCAACCTTTCCACTACCTGACGCAACAGTATCCGGCTGTCGATATCGGCATAGGCTTGGTCGCTATCAGGAAAAAGGCGACCGATATCCCCCAGCCCGGCAGCACCGAGCAGTGCATCACAGAGCGCATGTATCAGGACATCACCGTCCGAATGGGCCAGCAATCCCTCATCGTGAGGTATGCCGACACCACCCAGCACCAGTGCTTTACCTTTCTCGAACCGATGTGCATCGTAACCTTGACCAATTCGCATGCTTTTTCTATCTCCATGAGCTTAAAGAGTCAGCGTCGCAGGCCGCTATAAATCCAGGGCCATAATTAACTGACATATCATCGGTGGACGACCAATTGTACGCGATAACCGCGTTCTGAGCCGCCTGATCTGTGTCGAATACCGTTCACCCATTGAGAACCGAAAAGATGATTCAACGAGTCACTGCTGTCAGCGCCAATAGAGTCAAGAGATTTTCTCTCTTCAGGAACCTGCCCAAGCGTGTGCTGGAGTATATCCTCGGCCAGACCCATGTTGAGCACCACAATGCGGGTAGTGAGACCACACATCCTGGAGAGAGTGATGGCGAGGTCCACTTTCTACTCGAAGGCGAGGTCAAAATCTCTCAAGGTAGCGGCAAACAGACACTACGTCGCGGGGATGACGAAGCAAACTCAGCACCTCTGAATGCGGTTTCCCTCGGTGAGGACACCATTGTCGCCACCACGGCAATCGATATCCTCTGTTTACCGAGAGAATTATTCGACGTCATCAATAATCTACCGCCGGTGGTTCACAAACGGTCCAGTCAACCCATCGAACTGATGGATTCCAGTGGTCCGGAAGCCACGTTTTACTGGGAATTTCATGAAGCGATCCGGGAGGATAAACTGGAGTTGCCCAGCATGCCGGATATCGCCCTGCGGATCGCCAAGGTCGTTCACGACCGAAACTCGGACAGCCAGGCCATCGCCAGGGTCGTACAGGCCGACCCCACCATTGCAGCCCGCATTATCAGTGTGGTGAACAGTGCCGCCTATCGAGGCAAACAGACGATCGACAATTTACCGGATGCCGTCACCCGGCTGGGCCGTAGCGTGACCCACAACCTGGTCATCAGTTTCGCCTTGGGAAAGCTGTTCCATAGCCGCTTCGATGCACTGCAGTCACGCATGAGCAAGCTCTGGCAGCACGTCAGCTATGTGGCGCCTATCTGCCACGAACTGGCCAGGGTCACTCCGGGTTTGGAACCCGATCAGGCGATCCTCTGCGGCCTGTTGCACGATATCGGCGCCTTGGCCATCCTCGGTGCAGCCCGCAGCAAACCGGCGTTGGCCGAAAACCCGGAACTCCTCGATCAGGCCGTTGAAAATCTGAAAGCGGAAGTCGGCGCCATGGTGCTGCGCAAGTGGGAGTTTCCTGACTATTTCGTACAGACCGCGTTGCATGCAGAGGATTGGATGGAAGACATCAGCCACGAACCCGACTATGTCGATCTGGTCGTTGTTGCTCAACTGCACGCTTATGTGGGTACCCCAATGATGAGCAGCCTTCCCCGGCTTGATTTGGTACCGGCATTCCACAAACTGGCGCTGGGCAAGCTGACACCGCGTCACTCCCTCGGTGTACTGGAGAACGCCAAGGAGCGGATTCGGGAACTCAAGGAGATGTTGGCGCTACCGGGTGCTTAGCCAGGATTAAGTCTAGAGGATATTGAATTATTGCGCTGATGCTCGTTGCGGTAAGGCCACACCCTGAAGTTTGGTTAGTACACGTGTAGGGTGCCGGCCCTACCACACCAATCAGACTAGGGCCTGTTATTGTGAGAGGTAGAATGCAGCCAGCTGCAGATCAGCCGGACGGGTAATCTTGATATTACCCGTATGTCCTTCAACCATCACCGGGGAATAACCTGCCAGCTCGATCGCACTGGCATCGTCGGTTACCAACTTACCCTGTTCGATTGCCTGTTCCAGCACCTCTGTCAGTAACCCGAGACGAAACATCTGTGGTGTATAGGCCTGCCATAGCCCACTTCTCTGCACTGCCTGCACGACATGTTTGTCATCGGAAACAAGTTTCAGGGTATCCTGCACTGGCACGCCGAGCAGACCACCCACAGCATGATGCCGAAGGGTCTCGACTAATCTGTTGAGATCCGATTCAGCGACACAGGGCCGTGCCGCATCGTGCACCAGCACCCAATCATCGGCATCTGCCTGCAGTCCTATGGCCCGTAACGCATTGAGTACCGAATGACACCGTTCATCGCCACCGGAGACTCTGACTACCCGAGCATCATTGGCGTGTTCTGTTTGCGTCCAGTAAACATCTGTTTCTGACAGCGCCACATACGCCTTATCGATCAGTGGATGGGCAAGCAGTCGCTGCAACGTGTGGTCGATCACCCGACGTCCCAAAAGATCGAGATACTGTTTCGGTATTTCGCTCCCCATACGCTGCCCAACACCCGCTGCAGGGACGACGGCCCAGTAGGATTCACTCATCGGATGGCACTTCCGGCGGCTGTACGACCTGATAGAAGACCTCTCCCTCTTTGATCATCCCCAATTCGCTTCGCGCCCGCTCCTCGATAGCTGACTGCCCGCTGCGCAGATCCTCGACCTCAGCCTGCAGGGCACGATTGCGTTCCCGCAGGCCCAGCAGTTCCTGCTCCAGCTCGCCGATCTCATGCTTGAGATTGTTCACCTCAGCCAGACTGCCAGGACCGACCCAAAGGCGATACTGCAGCACGATCAGCAGAATAATAAGAATGGTGATCAGTAGACGCATGGGAACAAGCGTAAACAGAGCGAGACAAAAGGGAAAGGGTCAGACCCACCTCCCCCACATTGGAGGAGGTGGTCTAGGGAGACTCTGAGCAAGTCTGGGTGAGTCAGATTGTGAGCCAAAAGCTTTCGCCTCAAGGCGTCAATCGCAGGTAATAGCAGGACTATTGCCAAGATTGACAACGCAGAGGCGGAAGTTTTTGGCCGCAAGATGACCACCCATGACTTGTTCAGTGCCTCCCTTGACTACGAAAAGTCGACGGGAAAGGCATCCTTGCCCGCATAGACAGCATCTTCGCCGAGCTGATCTTCGATACGCATCAATTGGTTGTACTTGGCCACACGATCGGAACGGGAGAGAGAACCGGTCTTGATCTGCCCGGTTGCTGTCGCCACCACCAGATCGGCAATCGTCGTATCCTCGGTCTCGCCGGAACGGTGGGAGATCACTGCACTGTAGCCGGCCTCTTTTGCCATATTGATGGCGGCCAGGGTCTCAGTCAGGGTACCGATCTGGTTGACCTTGATAAGGATGGAGTTGGCGATCTTCTCGTCGATACCACGTTGCAGAATTTTGGTGTTGGTCACGAACAGATCGTCACCCACCAGCTGCACCCGGTCTCCGAGCTTTTCGGTCAAGAGTTTCCAGCCCGCCCAATCACTCTCATCCATACCATCCTCGATAGTGATGATCGGATACTGGTCGACCCAGGCTGCCAGGTAGTCGGCGAATTCCCCGGCACTGAACTTACGGTCTTCGGATGCCAGATTGTAGACACCGTCTTCATAAAATTCAGAGCTGGCCACGTCCAGTCCCAGGTAGATATCGCTACCGGCATTGAAGCCTGCTTTCCCGATGGCTTCCAAAATCACCTCAATAGCCGCCTCATTGGAAGGCAGATTAGGAGCGAAGCCGCCCTCATCACCCACCGCCGTTGCCATGCCGCGTCCCTTGAGCACGCTCTGCAGCGCATGGAAGACCTCAGCGCCATATCGCACCGCTTCACGGATAGAGCCCGCACCCACCGGCAGGATCATGAACTCCTGCAGATCGACACTGTTATCGGCATGAGCACCGCCGTTGATGATATTCATCATCGGCACCGGCAGTTGGTAAGGACCGGCTGAAAGGTGACGGTAGAGTGGCAGGGCCTGCTCCTGCGCTGCAGCGTGAGCCGTTGCCAGCGAGACACCCAGCAATGCATTGGCGCCCATGCTGGCTTTGTTTTCCGTGCCGTCCAGATCCAGCATGCACTGATCCACTGTTTCCTGGTCAGTGACCTCCAGACCGATCAACGCCTCTTTCAATGGACCGTTTATATGGGATACCGCTGTCAGTACGCCTTTGCCGAGATAGCGGGACTTGTCCCCATCCCTCAGCTCAAGCGCCTCGCGGGAACCTGTGGATGCACCTGAGGGCACCAGGGCGCGGCCGATAGCCCCGTCCGCAGTGAATACATCGGCTTCAATAGTTGGATTACCCCGTGAATCGAGGATCTCTCGTCCACGTACGTCAACAATTTCGGACATTTTATCTCCGTGCTCTGTTGTGGGTTGAAAGATAATTTAAAGTGAAAAATCTGTGCAGATCGTAAAATGGTACCCGAAGTCATCCCGTATGACTTATAACTCAGTCTCGATAAAACCGCTGTCTTTTACTGTCTTATCAATCATCAGTAGGGTTTCCAACAAGGCGTGCATTCGAGGCATCGGCCAGGCATTGGGACCGTCGCTCAGGGCCTTTTCCGGCTCGGGATGAGTCTCCATGAAGAGACCGGCAATACCGGCAGCCACTGCAGCTCTCGCCAGCACCGGCACATACTCCCGCTGCCCACCCGAGCTGCTACCCTGACCGCCTGGCAGCTGTACCGAATGGGTGGCATCGAATACCACGGGGCAACCCGACTCCCGCATGGCAGCCAGGGCGCGCATATCGGAGACCAAATTGTTGTAGCCGAAAGAGACACCACGTTCGCAAACCATAATCTGCTGGTTACCGACCGCCCTCGCCTTCTCGACCACGTTGCCCATATCCCAGGGGGCGAGGAACTGTCCCTTCTTGATATTCACGGGTTTACCCTGGCGGGCCACGGTCTGAATAAAGTTTGTCTGCCGACAAAGAAAGGCGGGAGTCTGTAGCACGTCCACGACTTCGGCCACTTCGGCCATCGACGTATCCTCGTGCACATCTGTCAGTACCGGCACCCCGATCTGATCTCTGACTTTCTGCAGAATCTGCAACCCCTGCTCTATGCCCGGTCCGCGAAAACTGCTGCCGGAGGAACGGTTGGCCTTATCGAAAGAGGATTTATAGATGAAGGGGATACCGAGCTCATCCGTCAACGCCTTGAGCTGACCCGCTGTCTCCAGCGCCAGGGTCTCACTCTCGATGACACAGGGACCCGCAATGAGAAAAATGGGTTGTTCTAGACCGACCTCGAAATCACACAGTCTCATTTAATGGCATCCTTATGCTTTCTGGCCGCATCGATGAATCCGGAAAAGAGCGGATGACCGTAACGAGGGGTCGAGGTGAACTCCGGGTGGAACTGACAGGCGACGAACCACGGATGATCGGGGATCTCGACAATCTCCACCAAGCGACCGTCCACCGAGCGACCGGCGATCTTCATACCTGCAGTGACAATGCCATCCAGATAGCTGTTGTTGAACTCATAACGGTGGCGATGACGCTCTATGATCACATCCTTATCGTATAGCGCCTTCGTCAAGCTGTTGGGCTGCAGCTGACACTCCTGACCACCCAGGCGCATAGTGCCGCCCATATCGGAGTTTTCATTGCGCTTCTCCAGTTTGCCATCCGCATTCAGCCACTCGGTAATCAGCCCGATGACAGGATGGGGTGTGCCGCGATCGAACTCGGTACTATGGGCGCCTTCGAGTTGGGCTACATGGCGGGCGAACTCGATCACCGCCACCTGCATACCAAGACAGATTCCCAGATAAGGGATACCGTTCTCTCGGGCATACCGAACTGCAGCAATCTTGCCTTCGACACCACGATC
This sequence comes from Candidatus Thiodiazotropha sp. (ex Gloverina cf. vestifex), assembly GCA_025656435.1. Taxonomy (GTDB): domain Bacteria; phylum Pseudomonadota; class Gammaproteobacteria; order Chromatiales; family Chromatiaceae; genus Thiodiazotropha. The sequence continues at coordinate 6,224 of JAHXHT010000067.1, forward strand.
ACCAAAACCACCGGGCACCAGGATGGCATCCATATCACTCAGAATCTCGGTGCCACTCTTCTCCAGTTGCTCCGAGTCCACATAGTGAATCACCACCCGGTTGCCGGTATGCACACCGGCATGCATCAGCGCCTCGGAGAGGGATTTGTAGGCCTCTGTCAGATGGACATACTTGCCCACCATGGCAATCTTGACCTCATGATTCAGATTATCGAGCCCATCCAGAAAGTGCTCCCATTCTGAGAGATCTGCAGGCGGCAGGTCGAGACCAAACTGCTGATTGACCAGCTCATCCATCTCCTGTGCATGCAGCAGAACAGGAATGCGGTAGATGGAATCGGCATCCACTGCTGAGATAACCGCCTGTTCCGGCACATTGGTAAACAGAGCGATCTTTTTCCGTTCTGCCTCCGGTAACGGCTGTTCCGAGCGACAGACAAGAATATCGGGTTGAATACCGATGGAGCGTAACTCTTTCACCGAGTGCTGCGTCGGCTTGGTCTTGATCTCACCGGAAGCCTTGATATAGGGCACCAGGGTCAGATGCATGAACATGGCGCGCTGATGCCCCATCTCGACACCCATCTGACGAATCGCTTCCAGAAACGGCAGTGATTCGATATCACCCACCGTACCGCCGATCTCGACCAGGCAGATATCTTTGTCATCCGCACCGAGCATCACGCTTTCTTTGATCTGGTTGGTGATATGCGGAATAACCTGAACCGTAGCGCCGAGATACTCTCCCTTGCGCTCCTTGCGGATCACGCTCTCGTATATCTGCCCGGTCGTGAAGTTGTTGTTGCACCCCATGGTGCTGCGGATATAGCGCTCGTAATGCCCCAGATCCAGGTCGGTTTCAGTACCGTCTTCGGTGACAAAAACCTCACCATGCTGAAAGGGACTCATTGTGCCGGGATCCACATTGATATAGGGATCCAGCTTGATCATGGTGACGTTCAAGCCGCGGGCTTCAAGCAGGGCAGCAAGAGAGGCGGATGCGATGCCTTTACCTAGAGAGGAGACAACACCGCCCGTTATAAAAATGAATCTGGTCATGAGACTTCTGATGGCTAGAGTGGGAAAACGGACGGGAGTGAACAGTACCAGATTAGCCTCCTTCCCTCAATGGGAAGCTGCCAAATCGGCACCTCATTTTGAATGACTTTTCAAGCAGAATAAACGGTTGATTATCCGCACTTAGGGTCTATAATTGAGAAGCGTTCTTCGCAAATTAACTACATAATCAAGTAAGCCAGGGTTGGCTGTACTCTACGTAAAATTCAATAACTGAGTGCTGTTCTCGTCTAACTCGACGGGGAATCTGACCAACCGCTTGTTTTGTTCAAAAAATGGTGTAGTTGTACAAAATTTAACTCAGAGTGAGGAGTAAATATGACTAAATTCTCAAAAGCACTGAGCATCGCTGCTCTCGTCGCTGTATCAACCAGTGCCTCTGCATGGTGGGGTCCAGGTCCAGGCGGTGGTAACCGTGGCTGGAACAATGATGGCTGGAACAATGATGGCTGGGGCGATGGCTCTGGTAATTTCAACTTCGGCATGAGTAGTATCGCTCGTGGTTCCGGCTATGGCCGTGGCAACAACTACTACCCCGGCCATGACGGCTATGGCTATGGCGCACCTTACGGTCATGGCGCTCCTTATGGTGGCGCACCTTACGGTCATGGCGCTCCTTATGGCTATCCAGCACCTGCGGCGGCACCTGCTCAATAAGCCAGGCAGTCATGACGAAAAAAGCCGACCCAAATGGGTCGGCTTTTTTTGCCCTGTATAAGGCATTCCGCTACAAAAGACTTTAAATGACTTGATCCTGATCAATATCATCTGGAAGATATAAGACCGTCAGCCCACTGTTGGCAAACAGATCCATCATGCTGGAGCATCTCCTTGACTAACCGAAAAGTGGTTTCGTTCGAAAATATCAAGGTCGCCTGCAAAAATTGCAGTCTTTCCACACTATGCCTTCCCATGGGCCTAAGTCCGGAAGATGTTGAGCGGCTCGACACCATCATCAAACGTGGACGGCCTTATCATCGGGGCGATCACCTCTATCGAGGAAACGACAAGTTCCATAGTCTGCGCGTCATCACCAGCGGCTCCGTTAAAACCTACACCCCCAATGAAGATGGTGGTGAACAAGTACTTGGCTTCCATCTGCCGGGAGAACTGATCGGGCTCGACGCTATCCAGGATAATCATCACAACTGTTCTGCAGTTGCACTGGAGACAACAGCTGTCTGTGAAGTCCCCTTCAGCCAACTCGAGTCCCTGAGTAGCCTGATGCCCAGCCTGCAACATCAGATGTATCGCCTGTTGAGCCGGGAGATCGGCCAAGAGACGGAGATGCTCACCCTATTGGGTAAAAAGAGCGCAGAGGAACGCCTGGCCACCTTCCTGCTGAGCTTCTCCGAACGCTTCAAGCAGCGGGGTTTTTCACCAAGCGACTTCTTCCTCAGCATGTCGCGGCACGAAATCGGTAACTATCTCGGATTGGCGGTAGAGACAGTGAGCCGACTCTTTACACGATTTCAGGATGAAGGGTTGTTGCAGGTAGAGCGCAAGCACGTACAGCTGCTTGATCTGCCGCGGCTCTACGACATCGTGCAGGGTACAGACAGCATCAAATCCAACCAGTCACGGGTCTAACACTTCCTTACCAACTTGACGGAGCGCTAGTCTGTCTTGGGCCAGAGGCAGGATGCTCCCATATCACTGAGAATATTCTCGTGTGCTGCCAACTCCTCAGGATTGGCGCTGACCACCTTTAATAGTGGCCGCCCTGCCGGCAGTCGCCGGATTCCATCGACGGCATTCTCTCCGGCACCCACGTCCAACCTGAGCGCCGTCTGCCCGCCTGTCATCATCAGATAGACATCTGCCAGTATCTCGGCATCCAGCAGCGCACCATGCAACTCCCGGTGTGAGTTATCGATGTCGTAACGCTTACAGAGGGCATCCAGGCTGTTTCTCTGACCGGGGTGCATCTTCTTGGCCATCACCAGGGTATCGGTAACAGCACAGAGATCCCCAACTTTGTCAGCAGCCCCCATCCGAAACAGTTCATGATTGAGAAATCCGACATCGAAAGGGGCATTGTGGATGACCAGCTCGGCACCGCGGACATAGTCCAGGAAATCGACTACCACATCGGCAAAATGTGGTTTATCCATGAGAAACTCATTGGTGATGCCGTGGACCTCTACCGCACCGGCATCGATCTCCCGATCAGGTTGCAGATACTGATGAAAGTTGTTACCGGTCAGGCGCCTATCGACCATCTCAACACAACCGATCTCGATAATCCTATGTCCCTGCTCTGGCTCAAGACCCGTGGTTTCCGTGTCGAGTACGATTTGTCGTATCATCCGTCGATTTCCTCGATGCCCTTATTCGCCAGACTATCCGCCAGCTCATTCTCTGGATGCCCGGAATGGCCCTTGACCCAATGCCAGGTAACGTCGTGCTTTGCCACTTCCAGATCGAGCAACTGCCAGAGGTCGGAATTTTTAACCGGCTTTTTGGCTGCTGTCTTCCAGCCGTTTCTTTTCCAATTATGAATCCACTGAGTGATACCGTTCTTTACATACTGGGAATCGGTAGTCACCCGTACCTGGCTCTTGCGCCTAAGCCCTCGTAACCCCTGGATCACCGCCATCAATTCCATACGGTTGTTGGTCGTCTCCCGTTCACCGCCGTAGAGCTGCTTTTCATGTTTGCCATAGCGCAATAGCACCCCCCAACCACCGGGGCCTGGATTGCCCTTACAAGCGCCATCGCTATAAATTTCAACGGATTGCATCATTCACCCTACTATTAACCCGGCCACCCAATATATTGAGCTCAGCCGATGTGTACCTGCCTGCAGCAAGGCATCAAAACGCCACTGTAGCACCCCTACAGTCAGTTTTGATAACACAGCTGCAGGCAGGTACACATCGGCCTTTCTTGTTTAAATCTGTTCGTTAGGGAAGCTCTGAACGAATCGTTTGTCAGCGAACGTTTCCTCTCGCTTGCTTCAAAACTGCCATGAGCGAAGAAAAACAGTGCAT
>JAHXHT010000068.1 GCA_025656435.1 Candidatus Thiodiazotropha sp. (ex Gloverina cf. vestifex)
CAGTCACAATTACGGCCATACAACCGCGCCTACGCCTATCGGGGACTAATCGCCTCGGCTTTCAGCCTTCCATGGCGATCAGCGGAGGAAAACACTGACTCCGAATACACCAGACACAGGTACATGCTTATCAAACCGCCTATTTAAGACGAATACCGCGACGGGCCGCCTTCTTACGTACTGGAAAGGCCGCCACATTGGAAGCAGGCTTGCTTTTAGCGGGCGGTTTGACTGCATCCTCGGATCCATTGCCATTCGAACGTGCCTTTGTGCGCGCTACAGATGTAACCGTCTTTTTCTTCGCTGCCTGTTTCTTCAGCGTCGAAGGTCTCTTTTTTGGTTTCGGTGCAGACGGCGGAGTAGATTGATCGCTAGCGGGTGCGGCGGTGAGATCCTTCTGTGTCTCCTTCTTTCGCGAGGGCTTGGCCTTTGTTATCACGGCCTCATCTTTCGCCCGCGGTGATTTGGCAACCACTTTAGATTCATTGCCAGACTTAACGTCCGACCCTGTAGAAGATCCAACTTCACTCGAGATTATAGGTTGTTCTTTGCTGGCAACCGCTTGAGTCGCTACTGGCGCTGCGGCTATGGAATCGGATTCATCAACTGGTGACTCATCACTGCCAGAACCCGCGATAGATGCACCTCCTGAACCGCTGCTGCCTGTCGCACCACCTTCTCCACTGCTCGGGGATTTCACCTCGGCAGACTCTGCATTGGGATTTTTCTCTTTACGCTTGAATAGCTGGAGAAAAAGAAGGACAAGTCCCCTTAAAAGATAGAAAACCATACTGAAAAGGGTAACCACTTTGCCCCAAACATTTGCGACAAGTGAACTGTTTGCAGTCTCAGGTTTACTCTCTTTTACCGCGGCCTTTGTCACCTTTGGTTCTGCTTCTGCTATCGGTGCTTCTTGAACCTCCAGCAGCTTGGCTCCCTCTGGGGCGGTTGCCGCCGCTACTTCCAACAGATCCTTGCTCGCTTCGATACATCCCAGTGGAATTACGATCAATGTCAATACAGTGGAAACCAGTACGCCGGACGCCAGGGAGATTGCCATACCCTGGAAGATCGGATCGAAAAAGATGACTGAAGACCCGCACACCAAGGCGAATGCGGTAATCATGATCGGTCGGGTTCTGGTCGTACACGCCATAATGACCGCCTCAACCACCGAAGTCCCCTGCTGTACCTGATGTATGGAGAAATCCACTAATAGGATCGAATTTCGTACGATGATACCCGCCAGCGCAATCCAACCAATCATCGAAGTCGCGGTAAACTCACCGCCCCACCCCATCTGAAAAAAGATGAAATGGGCAGGAATGATACCGAGCAACGTCAGTGGGATCGGCGCCATAATCAGTGCCGGAATACGGAAGTTGCCAAATTCCCAGACCACGAGAATATAGATAAGCACCAATGCGACGGCGAAGGCCGCGCCCATATCACGGAAGGTTTCGTAGGTGACGGTCCACTCACCTGCCCACTCTATAGCGGTGGTTGAATCGTTATTTGGTGCACCTAACCAATGAGGCTCTATGGCAACCCCATCGGGCGCTACATATTCATTATCCTTTAGCAGATCCTGCACCTGCATCATGCCGTAGACCGGGGCAGCCAGCTTACCGCCAACCTCGGCCACCACATATTCCACATCACGCAGATCCTTATGATAGATAATCGGATCTTCCCAGACCTGCTCGAAGCGGCCCAGTTCACGCAGAGGCACCGTGATGCCGCTGCTGGATTGAATCGGTAGATCACCCAGACGCGTGATCTCTGAACGCTCGGCCATAGGTACCTGTAGAATGATGTTGACCGGTTCATGCCCGGCCCGTTGCTTGACATCGCCAAGCGGTGAAGCACCAAGCGCCATACCGAGATTGCGGTTGATGGTGTCCACCGAAATACCGCGGCTTACTGACTTCTCCGTATCCACAGTAAAACGCCAGTATTGATAAGGATCGCGCATGTAGTTGTCCACATCGCGAAGTGACTCAGTTTGTCTGAAGGTCTCCGTGAGATCCTGCGCTACCTGACGCCTCACGACAGGGCTCGGTCCATGCACTTCTGCCACCACCGATTGCAATACAGGCGGGCCGGGGGGCATCTCAACTACCGCATACTTAGCACCCGTTCCCTCCACAAGTTTGCCAAGCATCTTGCGTGTCTCGACTGCGATCTCATGACTGGTTCGTGAACGGTCTCCCTTATCCAGCAACTGAACCTGCACCTCCGCATGCCAGGGATCCGAGCGGAGATAGTAGTGACGCACCATGCCATTGAAATCGAAGGGTCGCGCAGTACCCGCATAGACCTGGACAGCCGTCACCTCAGGCATGGCACGGATTTTCTCTGCCATCCGATGGGTCAGATTGGCCGTCGCCGGTAATGCCGTACCCTCAGGCATGTCGACCACTACAGCAAACTCGGGCTTGTTATCCAGCGGCAGCATCTTCACTGCCACCCATTTGAAGTAGAAGAAGGAGCACATAATCAGAAAAGTGCCCCACATCACCAACTTGAACATCTTCGCCTTGGCGGGAGTCTCGATCATGGGTATCAGAATCCGCCTGAACACACCCTCGAGTTTCTCAGACTCCTTGTGCTCCCGCTCACCAGCCACTTCCAGATAGCGCATGGAGGGACGCAGCCAGTGGGAGACAGTCAAATAAGGCGTGAAAACGAAGGCCGCAAACAGAGAGATGAGCATTGCTACCGATCCCAGTGCCGGGATGGGTTCCATATAGGGTCCCATCATACCGGTGACAAAACCCATGGGCAGCAGGGCGGCGATAACGGTAAAGGTTGCGAGTATGGTTGGATTACCGACCTCTCGCACAGCATCCACGGCAGTGGCAACATCGGTGGAATTCTCCTCCAGCCAGCGACGGTAGATGTTCTCCACGACCACAATCGCGTCATCCACCAGAATACCGATGGAGAATATCAGGGCGAAGAGGCTCACCCGATCGATGGTGTAACCCATCAGCCAGGCGCTGAAGATGGTCATCAGCAACACCACGGGAATAACCAGTACCACCACGAAGGCAGGACGGAATGCACGGAAGGCTGCCAGTACCAGTAGGAAGACAAAGCCGGTGGCGACAAAGAGCTTGAAAATCAGCTCACTGACCTTGTCATCAGCAGTCTGTCCGTAGTTTCGGGTAACGCTGACTTCGACATTGCCTGGAATCAGTGACCCCTTGATGTGCTCCACTCGCTCCTTGATCGCGTTGGCGACAGTGACGCCGTTGGAACCCTCTTTCTTGGCGATGGCCAGGGTCACTGCGGGTACGCCGTCAGCCTTGATCTCCAGATCACTGGCAGCACCTGTGTAGTAACCCACCAATTGCTTGGCATCTTCCGGTCCCTGTTTCACCCGAGCAATATCGTGCATATAGACTTTGACATCATTATGCGTACCCACAACGAGACGATTGATATCATCCACCGACTTTAGAAAGGCGCCAGAGACCACACTGGTATATGTGCTCCCAGCCTCAATACCGCCAGCTCTTTGCTCGCTGTTTGATTCCTGTATCCGACTGGCAACCTGATCCAGACTAATACCAAAACCGGCCAAACGCTCAGGAAAGACCTCTACGGTGACCTGCTCCCGCCGGCCACCGACAACAAATCCGTTGCCGGTATTAGGCAACTCTTTGAGTGACTGCAGAACATCGTGGGCCAACATACGCAACTGGCCGTCATCCACGTCTGGAGCCCCATCCCTGTCTACATCCTTGGACCAGAGGGTCAATGTCACAACAGGCACATCATCGATGCCTTTCGCTTTCACCAGCGGCGGCATGACACCCGGCGGTATCAGATCCATATTGGAATCGATCTTGTCATTCACCTTGACGAGTGAGGGGCCCATGCTCTCGCCGACCTCGAACTCAATGGTGACCACACCGCCGCCACGCTGGGATGCGGAGTAGACATGTTTCATGCCGGGTATCTCCGACATGATGCGCTCTAGCGGTTCAATGGCCAGGGCGGAAACCTGATCTGCTGCAGCACCCGGGTACTGCACAAAGATATCCACCATAGGCACAGAGATTTGAGGATCTTCCTGACGCGGCGTAATGATCAGACCCAACAGCCCCATCAGCATCATGGCCATAAAAAAGAGGGGGGAGAGCGGAGACTGAATAAAGAACCTGGCGGTCCTGCCTGCGATCCCGAGGTGAGCCTCGTAATTGGGATCCATGGAGTGGAGCTGATCGGGTTTATTATCGTCCTGGCTCATAGTTGATCTCGAAGCCCTGCTATGAGGCAGGTGGTCACACCCTCACCTCGTAAATAATCAATCAGGGGCATGAGGCCCCACACTATTCGGCTCAAACTGCGAGCATGATGGATGTGCACATTAGCGCTGAGGGGAAGTCCAGCCGGCGCTGATGCCCAATGGTGGATTGCGCAGCACACGCTCACCCGCCTGCAAGCCCGACAGTACCGTGCTGTAACCGCCAGGCAATGTCTCCCCGACCCGAATCAGCCGCAACATCGGTTTATCCTCTTCGCCCACCACGTAGACGCCGGGAAGGCTGCCATTGTAGCGAATGGCACTGGATGGAATGACCGGATTCGCCCGAGTCGGCGCATTGAAATCGGGTACCAGCACCTTGGCATACATACCAGGCGCAGACTCGCCCTGAGGAAGATCGAACTTGATTGTGACGGTATGCCGCTGTGCATCAGCCATGGGAAAGATCTGGGCAACTCTCACCGGTATCTCACGATCCCCCACGTCAAGCTCAGCACGTAACATCATGCCCTCGCTGAGGCCAGGTCGCAGACGACCAGGTACGTCGACAACGATCTGCAGATATTCCACATCGGCATACTCGAGCAGCGGCTGACCCGGTTGAACGGTGTCACCCACTTCGACAAACTTCTTCATGATGACGCCATCGAATGGGGCCACACTCCTGGCATCACGAATTTTGGCGTCAATGGCGCGAATCTCTGCCTGCACCCGAACCATCGTATTTTGCGCCTGATGGATATTTGTGCGGGAAGAGTAGATATCCGCCTGTCTTTCCGCATCTCTGTCCCGCTCGCCTATGACATCTTCCATCGGCCGGGTAAACATCTGGTCGAAAAGGTTGGGCATGCCCATACCACCCATCGAGGACTTGGACTTGGGCGACCAGAGTTCTCGATTGAACTGCACACCCGCATTACGAAACTGTGCATCGGCATTGGCCAGCTGAGCCTGTGCGGCCTCCCGCTTGGCCATCAGCTCACTATCATCCAGTTCAACCAGTTGGTCGCTTTCCTTGAATAGATCGCCTTCAATACCAGCAAGGAATTTCACCCGCCCCGGCAATTGGGCGGAGAGTGTAACCTCCTTATACGGCACCACAGTGCCACCGAGAGAGACATGTGTTACACCCTGCGTCTGCTGTACCACGAAGTGGTCAGGAGGCACCTGGCTCGACTGAACCTGCAATCCTGTGGTCATCAACACTAGAGAAGCTACACCGGCAGCCCAAAACATCGTCTTGAATTTGAAACTCATATTTCCACACTACCCAGTGTTGAATTCATACCTGGATTGGTTAGCAGCCTTGGCAAGCGTCGCAGACAGTCATCTGATTGAGTTTGGAGATCACGCCCTGGCCATAACCGCAAAACTTTTAATGAAGGGTCCCGCCATGCGTGGATCCTTGATCATTGAGGAGTAGTCACCGACAACGAACTTCATTTTTCTGGAGGTGAACGCCATACCCAGCCCCATCATACCCGGTGGTTTGGCTATCCATTTGCGCCACCGCTCATCAGATGCGCGGATATCCCAGTTCATCTGTTGACCGTCGTAGGCTTCACCCTTCACAGCTTTACCGTTTTCAACCGTCAGCACACCGACGGGCTTGTCATCACCATCAAATCCATAGCCGATAACACTATTAAAGCCAATCTGTGCCAAGGCGTCTGAAAGCTCCGGTTCCGCATTCCAGTGCGTCGCGAAACTCTGCATCCACTCTTCGGTAAACAGCTCTGCCATGTTGATCTCCTTATTAGATTCTTTGAGTTATTATCGATGCATAGGGGAGATTTCTTTCCCCATTTAGAGGGTTTGTCAGTATCTATTAAGCATGATGCCAATGCAACCGCACAAATCCCTCTGAAGTGTGTACGGAGCCACAAATATCAGAATGTATAGATATACTGATACGCATTCTACGATACTTTTCTGTTGACGAAAAGCCGCAATCGGAAATTACCTCCTATTCTGGCCTTTTCAGGACTTCCCAGTCGCATAAAAAACCACAATCAGGACATGCCAACCCCTACCCTGGGCGGAAGCGCCACCACGAATCTCATTTACGGCATGCAGGATGGCTTACCATCAGGTAAAGTCTTGCCTATTAACCTTGGGTTGCAAGAGAATTTGTGGTTAGGGGCTACAGCCACACATCTCACCGGGAAGCAGCCCGCAAGACAATCTAGAATAAACAGAACAACTGCCGCCAGATATAATCTTTAGGAGTGAGTCAGCCATGCATCCCGCAGGACAGGTCATCGAAGCACGTCTACAACACCTCGAAACTCACCTTGAACAGGAGAATCCGATACTCCTGAGTACTATTCAGAGCTTCCGCATCCTGGATGATGTGGCCTTTCGCCTGGGCCTGTTATCGGGCGACAACTCCTTCGCCACCCAGATTCCCTGGTGGCCGCTGATCTCCGTTCTGGGCACTTTTTCTGCAGGTAAGTCAACATTCATCAATCACTACATCGATTACACTTTGCAGCGTTCTGGAAACCAGGCGGTGGACGACAAGTTCACCGTAGTCTGTTACAGCAAAGAGGCTACTGCCCACGCCCTGCCAGGGGTCGCTCTCAATTCGGACCCCCGCTTTCCCTTTTATCAGATGTCCGATGAGATAGAGAAGGTTGCCAAAGGCGAGGGTGACCGCATCGATGCTTACCTGCAGTTGAAGACTTGTCCCAGCGAAAAGCTGCGCGGCAAGATTATCATCGACTCTCCCGGATTCGATGCCGATGCCCAAAGAACCTCCACATTGCGCATCACCGATCACATCATCGATCTCTCTGATCTTGTACTGGTCTTTTTTGATGCACGCCACCCGGAACCTGGCGCTATGCAGGATACCCTGAGCCACCTGATCGAGCGAACGATCCATAGAAACGATACCGGCAAGTTCCTCTATATTCTGAATCAGATCGATTCCACAGCACGGGAAAACAACCCAGAGGACGTTATTGCCGCCTGGCAACGTGCTCTTGGTGAGCGGGGCCTGACCGCAGGTCGTTTTTATGCCATCTATAACCCGGATGCCGCCGTACCCATTGATGATGAGGCATTACGTAATCGTTATGAAAGCAAGCGAGATGCCGATCTCAATGAGATCCACAGCCGTATGGAAGAGGTCGAGATCGAACGCGCCTATCGTATCGTTGGCGCCCTTGAGAAAACTGCGCGGGATATTGAGGAGCGCAGTGTCCCTCTAATCACTGCGACATTGCGTCGCTGGCGCAAAAGGGTACTTTGGGGCAACGGTATCTTTATGGGGGGCCTGCTCTTGGTGCTGTTCGCGCTTTCAATCAATGCGGGATACTGGCAGGGCTTCAAATTCGCACCCCCCTGGCTTGAGACTGGTGCCGCTGGCCTTCTACCCTGGGTACTGCTGGGGTTTTTAATCATTGCATTTGGCGCTATCCATTTCGGCGTCAGGGCAGTAGCCGCCCGAAGCCTGCTTGGCAGCATCCGTAAACAGGCAAGCAAGGCCGGTTTGAAAGGCAACCCTGCAACAGCTTTCTTTCGTAGCACCAAACCCTGGCGCTCTATATTCAGAAAACACCCTGCAGGATGGGGACGTAAATCAAGACGCCAACTTCGTGAGGTAGTTCAAGCGACCGACACCTATATCCAAACCCTGAATGACCAGTTCACCAATCCCTCCGGCTCTGAAAAGTTGTTGGCATCAGAGTCTCAGCAGAACCCTTTGAGTGAAACGGTAGAGTCAGAGGAGAGAGATCCGGCTTGAGGGCGGTGTAATCTCCTCACAAGGAAACTGGCATATGGCCTACCCTTACTCGGTGAATACCTGACGGTTATTGCGCCCCTGTCGCTTACCTTCATACATTGCTCTATCAGCTTCGGAATAGAGTCGATCAACTATCTCGTGTATGGGTTGTTGTTGATCTACCTCATGCTCGAAAATAGTAATACCGATACTTGCTGTCAGGCCAAGGTTACCCACATCACGACCGAACTCTAAGCGGGCCAGTCGTTCCTGAATTCGCTGAGCCATCAGATCCGCACCCTCTACACCAGTTTCTGCCAACATCACAACAAACTCTTCTCCACCCACCCGGGCAACGATGTCACCACCACGCGCCTCCTTACGAATCACATCGGCAATGGCACAAAGCACGGTATCCCCCAGCACATGCCCCCACTGATCGTTGATCAGTTTGAAAAAATCCACATCCAACAGCATCAGACTGCAGACTTGTTGATACCGCAGCGCTCGCGCCAGCATCGACTCTGCCTCTGAGAAAAAGTAGCGGCGATTATTCAATCCGGTCAACTCATCAACTGTAGAGAGCTGCTCATAGCGTTTTTGCAGGCCTTCCGCCTCGTGCAGCGCCGCACGAAGCTCTTTAGTGCGTTGCTCGACCGCAAATTCCAGATCATGCAGCATACGGTGGTTATGTAGCATCTGACCCAGGCTACTGCAGAAGAGGCTCAGAGTATGTTGTTGCCAAGGCTCAAAATACTCCGGTAGTGGGTGTGTGGCATTGAGTACAGCCAATACCTGGTCGCCCATTTTGATTGACGCACTGATCAGTGATCCTGGCCGTTCGGCACCCGCACGTGGATTGCTGATAAAGTCATGGCTCTGGGTACAATCCCGACAATATTGCAGTTGCCCCGTTTGATATGCCATGCCGGCAATCCCTTCACCCGAAGCAAAAGTCATATTGGATTTTGGGGATTCAGCATCCACCTGTCCAGAAACCACTGCATGAGATCCCGTCATGCAGGTACCGGTCACACAATGCAGAACCTCATCTTCCACACGAAAGACAGAACAGCTTTCTACGTTTTGATATCGAATCAGCTCACCCAATGCCCGGGAGAGCAATTCATCTTCAGTAATACCGTCAAGATTGATCTGTGATAAAGCACGCAATGCAGACAGGGAATCGAGCAGGCTGAAAAAGCGCTCTCTGAGGTCCATCGAAGTCTGGTTGAAAGACAGGTCCACAAATTACCCCGTTATTTTGCCAACAAACTGGCAACAGTACGGATCTCATCGGCTTGATGAAGAAAATCCGCTTGAATGAGTTCGACGTCCTTGCCCGACACACCCAGGAGATCTCTGGTGATACTTTGGTCATTTTCAAAGCCATGATTCACCCACAAGTCAGCCATACACACAAGCGCTGTCTCACTGGCAGTATCATTACTGACCTGTCGAACCACCCGAACGACCATGGGGGGGGAGGTGCCAACGGTCCAGTATCCAACCGCCCGCCTCTCGACTACTGATACCGACAAGATCCTCCTCTTGCTTCGACAATTCTTTTAGCGGTCCTCCTTTGCATTTGTGCAATACATTCGCATAGTCTTCAGGAAACAGATGGACCAGAACCAGAACACCAATATCGAACAGCAGGCCGGCCAGATAGATGCCATCCTGGTCGGGTTGTTCATCCGGCGCCATATGTCTACAGATCATTCTCGACAGCGCTGCGGTTGCTAACGCATGGTACCAGTACGCTTCCAGATCGAAGCCATGACAGCGTGAGGTATCAAAAGATCCACTGATAGCAAGGCTGAAGGAGAGGCTTCTGACCATATTCAAGCCGAGTACCCGGATTACCGCCTCCTCGACCGAATGAATGGGCGAGGTCTGACCAAAATAGGCCGAGTTGGCCACCCCAAGAATACGGGCTGAAATACCCGGGTCCTGGCTGATGACACAAGCGTGTCGCTACCTCGTGAAAGATTTTGGGACATCCGAGTCCCCAAAATCGACTCGCCAACGCGACAGCCGTTATGCCCCGACC
>JAHXHT010000069.1:0-2500 GCA_025656435.1 Candidatus Thiodiazotropha sp. (ex Gloverina cf. vestifex)
AACAGTCACAATTACGGCCATACAACCGCGCCTACGCCTATCGGGGACTAATCGCCTCGGCTTTCAGCCTTCCATGGCGATCAGCGATCGAATTCAGGCGGGATAGATCGCACCCAGCTTAACGGCTTTTCTGGCACCGGTGACAGACGGCAGATTCCCAGGTAGGCCTGATAGTGTGCGTTTAGCCAACCAGGCAAATGCCATCGCCTCAACCCAGTCGGGGTCCAGTTCCAACTCGGCAGTAGAGCGCACTTTGCCTTTCGGTAGGTGGTGTTGCAACCGGCCCATCAGGTAGTGATTGTGCACCCCACCGCCACAAACGAGGGTGTCCGCAGATGAGAAGCCTTCCCGTTCAATGGCGTTGGCTACGGTGATTGCGGTCAGCTCAACCAGCGTATTTTGAACATCAATCGGTTCAAATGGCGTCTCAGGCAGATGGCTATTCAGCCAAGAGAGAGTGAAGTACTCCGTTCCGGTGCTTTTAGGAGGCGCAAGGGAAAAGTAGGGGTCGTTCAAAAGATTCAATAAGAGGGCCTCAATGCTATTGCCGGCTTTGGCCCAGTCACCATTTTTATCGAATCTGGCGCTTTGATGTCTGGCTATCCATCCGTCCAGCAGCGTGTTTGCCGGTCCAGTGTCATACCCCTTAATTGGATCCGTACCCGTTTGAGGTAAGCAGGTGATGTTAGCAATGCCGCCCAGGTTAAGGATGACTCTTGGTTGATGAGGTGATTGCAAAACGGCTTGATGGAATGCAGGTACCAAGGGTGCACCCTCTCCGCCGGCGGCCATGTCACGACGGCGAAAATCACCTACTGTCGTGATCCCAGTCAGTTCGGAAAGGGTATTGGGATCGCCGATCTGCAATGTAAAGGGGTGCTCAACTGTGGGGCGGTGTCTGATGGTCTGGCCGTGACTGCCGATAGCGGTGATGTCATTTGCCGACTGTCCTGCATTGGATAAGAGGCTCTGCACGGTATCGACAAAGGCGAAGGCAACCTGTCTGTCCAGCTCCCCCAGCGAGTCGATTTCGTTATTACCCGGTTGGCAGAGTACGCGGAGCCTGTTCAGTAGTGACGGGGCATAAGGTGTATGTTGTGAGTAGAGAAGTTGGGGGATGGGCTCAGAGAGATCTACCAGTACTGCGTCGATTCCATCCAGGCTGGTACCGGAGATGAGCCCGATGAAAAGGGACTCATTGGGCATCAGCAACCAGAGTGCGGCTGATGGTCTCGAGCCTGGAGATCAAAGGTTGGATTTTTATTTGAAAATCATCCCGATACTTCTTGGCAATGGGTTTTGCGGCAGGCAGTTTGATGGTTAAAGGATTACGGAAAGCACCGTTGACACGAAATTCATAGTGAAGATGGGGGCCCGTCGCCAGACCGCTGCTGCCGACATAGCCGATGACCTGGCCTTGCTTGACCTTAGTGCCACTCTTGGCTTTCTTGTTGTAGCGTGAGAGGTGGGCATAGAGTGTGGTGTAACGTTGCCCGTGCTGGATGATCACTGTCCTGCCATAGCCGCCCTTGGTACCGCGATGGATGATCTTGCCATCCCCTGCCGCTTTGATGGGGGTACCTGTCTTGGCGGCATAATCCACCCCACGATGGGGACGTTTCTTGCCCAGTACCGGATGAAAGCGTTCTTGAGTAAAGCGGGATGATATGCGTCTGAAATCGACCGGGGCACGCAGAAACGCCTTGCGCATGCTTCGGCCCTCTGGCGTGAAGTAATCTGCACGGCCGGTTTCGTCTTCATAGCGCAGGGCGCGGTAACTGCGGCCCCGGCGGTTGACAAACTCGGCCGCCAGGATTGGACCGTCTCGCAGCTTTTCACCATCCAGGTAGTCTTCCTGGTAGATGACGGTGAAATGGTCGCCTGCCCTGATCTCAAGGGCGAAATCGATATCCCAACCGAAGATGTTGGCCAGCTCCATAATGAGATTTTCCGATAGTTCCACCTCTTGGGCGGTGAGATAGAGTGAGCTTTCAATTACGCCGCTGGTGTGGCTTGTACGTTTCTCCACTTCGCGGGTCAATTCGGTCGCGCTGAACGACTCCTCATCAGGGGATATCTGGAGACTGCGGATTTTGCTGTGCTCCA
Organism: Candidatus Thiodiazotropha sp. (ex Gloverina cf. vestifex); assembly: GCA_025656435.1. Classification (GTDB taxonomy): domain Bacteria; phylum Pseudomonadota; class Gammaproteobacteria; order Chromatiales; family Chromatiaceae; genus Thiodiazotropha. Next base: position 2,107 of record JAHXHT010000069.1, read on the forward strand.
GGCGCAGGCCCAAGAACTGCTCGGTATCATCCAGTTCCAGATGGAGGGTTTCTCCTGGGCGTATGTCCGTAAGTTGCTTAGCCGTATCGCTGGAGTGGACGATGCGATGCAACAGATTTGCGCTCAGACCATGCTTTTTGAAGATACTGGAGAGTGACTCTCCGCTTTTAATTTCGTGAGTCAGCCAGTGAGATTCAACATGCTTCGGTTGGATCACGGGGGTATTTTCAACGGGAGCTAGATCGACCTGTACGGGTTGGGCGGTCGTTTCGTCTGCCTGTGCTGTACTGATGAAGCCGGATAATGGCAACGGAATGTTCTCGGGTTCAGTATGGCGTCCCTCGCTGGGTTGTCCTGGCAGATTGAGGGGCAGGATGAGCTTATCCGGTGCCTG
>JAHXHT010000069.1:7500-9990 GCA_025656435.1 Candidatus Thiodiazotropha sp. (ex Gloverina cf. vestifex)
CGGGAGACACACGGCGGGTGCTAACGTCCGTCGTGGAAAGGGAAACAACCCAGACCGCCAGCTAAGGTCCCTAAATCATGGCTCAGTGGGAAACGATGTGGGAAGGCCCAGACAGCTAGGAGGTTGGCTTAGAAGCAGCCATCCTTTAAAGAAAGCGTAATAGCTCACTAGTCGAGTCGGCCTGCGCGGAAGATTTAACGGGGCTTAAGCCATGTACCGAAGCTGCGGATACGTGTTTACACGTATGGTAGAGGAGCGTTCTGTAAGCCTGCGAAGGTGTGCTGTAAGGCATGCTGGAGGTATCAGAAGTGCGAATGCTGACATGAGTAACGATAAAGGGGGTGAGAGGCCCCCTCGCCGAAAACCCAAGGTTTCCTGCACAACGCTAATCGGTGCAGGGTTAGTCGGCCCCTAAGGCGAGGCAGAAATGCGTAGTCGATGGGAATCCGGTTAATATTCCGGAACTACTTATTATTGCGATGGGGTGACGGAGAAGGCTAGGTCATCCGGGTGTTGGTTATCCCGGTTTAAGCGTGTAGGGAGTTGGTTTAGGTAAATCCGGACCGACAATTCTGAGACGTGATGACGAGTCTCCATGTGAGACGAAGTGATTGATGCCATGCTTCCAGGAAAAACCTCTAAGCTTCAGATAATAAGTAACCGTACTCCAAACCGACACAGGTGGGTAGGGTGAGAATCCCAAGGCGCTTGAGAGAACTCTGGTGAAGGAACTAGGCAAAATAGTACCGTAACTTCGGGAGAAGGTACGCCCTTGGTATGTGAAGAGACTTGCTCTCGGAGCAGAAGAGGGTTGCAGTGACCAGGTGGCTGCGACTGTTTATTAAAAACATAGCACTCTGCAAACTCGAAAGAGGAAGTATAGGGTGTGACGCCTGCCCGGTGCCGGAAGGTTAATTGATGGGGTTAGTCCTCGGACGAAGCTCTTGATCGAAGCCCCGGTAAACGGCGGCCGTAACTATAACGGTCCTAAGGTAGCGAAATTCCTTGTCGGGTAAGTTCCGACCTGCACGAATGGCGTAACGATGGCCACGCTGTCTCCACCAGAGACTCAGTGAAATTGAAATCGCTGTTAAGATGCAGTGTACCCGCGGCTAGACGGAAAGACCCCGTGAACCTTTACTACAGCTTTGCACTGGACTTTGAATATGTTTGTGTAGGATAGGTGGGAGGCTTCGAAGCGGAGACGCCAGTCTTCGTGGAGCCAACCTTGAAATACCACCCTGATATATTTGGAGTTCTAACCTCGACCCGTTATCCGGGTTAGGGACAGTGTATGGTGGGTAGTTTGACTGGGGCGGTCTCCTCCCAAAGAGTAACGGAGGAGCACGAAGGTACCCTCGGCACGGTCGGACATCGTGCTATGAGTGCAAAGGCATAAGGGTGCTTGACTGTGAGACAGACAAGTCGAGCAGGTACGAAAGTAGGTCTTAGTGATCCGGTGGTTCTGTATGGAAGGGCCATCGCTCAACGGATAAAAGGTACTCCGGGGATAACAGGCTGATACCGCCCAAGAGTTCATATCGACGGCGGTGTTTGGCACCTCGATGTCGGCTCATCACATCCTGGGGCTGAAGTCGGTCCCAAGGGTATGGCTGTTCGCCATTTAAAGTGGTACGCGAGCTGGGTTTAGAACGTCGTGAGACAGTTCGGTCCCTATCTGCCGTGGGCGTTTGAGATTTGAGGGAAGCTGCTCCTAGTACGAGAGGACCGGAGTGGACGTATCTCTGGTGTTCCGGTTGTCACGCCAGTGGCATTGCCGGGTAGCTAAATACGGACAGGATAACCGCTGAAAGCATCTAAGCGGGAAGCCCCTCCCAAGATAAGATCTCACTTGTCTCTTGAAGACACTGAAGGGCCGTTGAAGACTACAACGTTGATAGGCTGGGTGTGGAAGCACAGTAATGTGTGAAGCTAACCAGTACTAATTGCCCGTGAGGCTTGACCATATAACACCCAAGCATTTTGGGTCAGGCTCAAGCAAACGCAACACCCAATATTGATCGCGATCTTACCGAATGCAGAACCGTTCCATCAGGAGCGGTTCCACCAGTTTACCTGGCGGCCATAGCGTGTTGGTACCACCCGATCCCATCCCGAACTCGGAAGTGAAACGACTTAGCGCCGATGATAGTGTGGGGTTTCCCCATGCGAAAGTAGGACACTGCCAGGTTTTATTCCAAACCCCGGATCCCAAAAGATCCGGGGTTTTTTTATGCCTCACTGTTCATCTGTTCCTGCTTTTGCTGTCGAGAGGTTTTCTTATTCGCCAAACTCTTTAAACTCGACTTATGTTTGCAACACTAACAATTATCCTTTGTGGTTTTCTATTTATTGCTTATTCAATGCTGTTGTTGATTAAGCGCCGACGCTTTTTCATTGCTGGTTTCAATGGTTCCCTGGGTCTTCTTCTCGCATTGGTGGGTGGTTTTTCCAGTCTGCTTCTAATGAACGTGCAGACCTACCAGCAAC
>JAHXHT010000070.1 GCA_025656435.1 Candidatus Thiodiazotropha sp. (ex Gloverina cf. vestifex)
ACGGTCGGGGCATAACGGCTGTCGCGTTGGCGAGTCGATTTTGGGGACTCGGATGTCCCAAAATCTTTCACGAGGTAGCGACACGCTTGACGCTTATCGAAAAAAACCGGAAGAACTCTGGCAGATGATTGATTGGCAGTCATGGTCGCTGGAGCATACATGGCATATGTTGCGTTGCCATTCATTCTGGAGATACAAACTACCTAAAATGTCGGGTTGGCGTAAGTGGGTGGACTGGCAGATCGGTATGGGTGTGACGGGAATGCATGATACATCATGGGGGTCTGTGGTTGCTGACACGCAAGGCTATCGCATTTATCACCGAGAGGGCTGGATTGAGATAAGGCCGTCGGTTCGTTTCAAACGGAGTGTGAGAAAATTGCTTAGCTGACTTTGTTGTTTGGCACTCGGGCGTCATCTTTTTCTTTTACCTAAAACGCTTTAGGCGATTCGTCTACGTCAAGAAGCTGATGAATTGGCTATCGCCAACAGCTGCTCCCGCATTGCCAGCGCAGCATTGGAGAGTGTGCGTTTTCGATGTGTCACGATACCGAGTGACCGTGAGAGATTTAGCTCCACCACATCAAGTGGCAGCAGGTGCTTGTCGATCATGATCTGTGGCAGCAGGCTCCAGCCCAAACCAATGTTCACCATCATCTTCAATATTTCGAGATAGTCTGTGGAGAGGGTGCAGTCCACCTCTTGGCTGAAAGTGCTGATCCGCTGTTCGAGAATGGTTCGCGTGTAGGTGCCGCGTGTTGGTAACACGGCAGGATACTCCAACAGGTCGTTGAGTCCGGCCTGCTTGTATTTTGCCAGCGGGTGATCGAGTCCTACCACCGGCCTTAACGGGTCATTCCAGATAGTCTCCGTAGTCAGCGATGTGGCGGGTTCCAGGGGGAGGGTCACCACAGCCAGTTCCAGCTCTCCATGTTCCACTGCCTGGCAGGCTTTTTCCGATTCCATAAAGCGAATGTCCAATGCCACTTTGGGGTATCTGTCACTGTACTCGCGTAGCACCTTCGGCAGACGGTGCAGGCCGATATGGTGGCTGGTGGCCATGGCCAGTCTGCCTCCAATCTCACCAGAGAGGTTGGTCAGCTCCCGGCGAATATCTGTCAATTCGTGAATGATCCGTTCCGCTCGAGGCAACAGATGGCGGCCGGCTTCTGTCAGGGTGACTTGGCGCCCTGCACGATCGAACAGCCGGATTGATAGCTCCTCCTCCAATCCCGCTATGCGCTTACTGATGGCGGGCTGGGTTAGAAAGAGATTTTCTGCCGCCTGGGAGAAGGATTCCTCACGGGCAACTTCAACAAAGGCACGAAGACTGGCGAGTTCCATAACTATTCCAAAAAAGAATATATAAAATGAAAAATATGAATTTGTATTATGTAGCACACTCCCCTATGTTTTGCCTACTGAGAAAGAGGAATGAGATATGAGTGCCAAGACGCTTTACGACAAACTCTGGGAGTCCCATGTGGTACGGACAGATGAGAACGGTACCGCATTGATCTACATCGACCGTCATCTGGTGCATGAGGTGACATCACCGCAGGCCTTCGAGGGGCTGCGCCTGGCCGGCCGCGAACCCTGGCGGGTCAGCGCCAACCTGGCGACACCGGATCACAATGTACCTACCACGGAGCGTTCAGGTGGCGTGAGCAGCATTGTCGACCCAATTTCTCGAATCCAAGTAGAAACCCTGGATGAAAACTGCAACAGTTTTGGCATTCCTGAATTCAAGATGCTCGACCCGAGACAAGGTATCGTGCACGTCGTAGGACCGGAACAGGGCGCCACGCTTCCCGGTATGACGGTTGTCTGTGGCGATTCACATACTTCGACCCATGGTGCCATGGGGGCGCTGGCCTTCGGCATCGGCACCTCCGAGGTGGAACATGTACTGGCCACTCAGTGCCTGATCCAAAAGAAATCAAAAGCGATGCAGATTCGTGTAGAGGGACAGGTGGCTCCAGGTGTTACGGCTAAAGATATCGTCTTGGCTATTATCGGTGAGATAGGGACGGCCGGTGGTACCGGCTACGCCATAGAATTTGCCGGTCAGGCGATCAGTGATCTCTCCATCGAAGGCCGTTTGACCCTTTGCAACATGGCCATTGAGGCAGGTGCAAGGGCGGGTTTTGTGGCAGTGGACGAGAAGACCATTGACTATGTCAAGGGGCGACCCTATGCGCCGAGCGATGAAAATTGGGAGCAGGCTGTGGCCAATTGGCGCACTTTGCATAGTGACGAGGGTGCGGTGTTCGATAAGGTGTTGGTACTCGATGGCAGTGCCATCAAACCCCAAGCGACCTGGGGTACCTCTCCCGAAATGGTGGTGTCAGTCGATCAATCTGTACCCGACCCAACCGGGGAAGCGGATGAAGTCAAGGCGGGTGGTATGCGTCGGGCGCTCGAGTACATGGGACTTGAAGCGGGTACACCCATTGAGATGATTCGTCTCGACAGGGTCTTTATCGGCTCCTGCACCAACTCGCGCATCGAGGATCTACGTGCCGCTGCCGAGGTGGCAAAGGGCCGCCGAGTCGCTGAGAGCATCAAGCAGGCGCTGGTCGTACCTGGTTCAGGACTGGTCAAAGCGCAGGCCGAGGCAGAAGGTTTGGACGAGGTCTTCATCGAGGCCGGATTTGAGTGGCGTGAGCCGGGTTGTTCAATGTGTCTGGCCATGAATGCAGATCGTCTGGAGCCAGGTGAGCGATGTGCTTCTACCTCAAATCGCAATTTTGAGGGCAGGCAGGGACAGGGGGGCCGTACACATTTGGTCAGCCCGGCAATGGCGGCCGCAGCTGCGGTTGCGGGTCATTTTATTGATGTTGGAAAATTGGATTAAGAGGAAGGAGATAGCGATGGAAAAATTCGAGACATTCACCGGTATTGTCTGTCCCCTCGACAGGTCCAATGTAGATACAGATGCCATTATCCCAAAGCAGTTTCTGAAATCGATCAAGCGTTCGGGCTTCGGACCTAATCTGTTCGATGAGTGGCGCTATCTCGATCAGGGGGAGCCGGGTATGGATAACAGCCGACGGCCACTGAATCCCGATTTTGTGCTTAACGATCCCCGTTATCAGGGCGCTAAAATGCTTCTGACAAGAAAGAATTTTGGCTGTGGCTCATCTCGTGAGCATGCCCCCTGGGCGCTTGAAGACTATGGATTTCGTGTGATTATTGCGCCAAGTTTTGCAGATATCTTCTTTAATAACTGCTTTAAAAATGGAATTCTTCCTATTGTTTTAAATGAAAAGATAGTGGAAAAGCTGTTCTCAATGTCAGGCCGGCAGCAGGCTTTGGCACTGACTGTGGATCTACAGGAACAACACCTGTCTCCGTCAGACGGGGAGACGATTTCCTTCGAGGTCGACGCCTTCCGCAAGCACTGTCTGCTGAACGGCCTGGATGATATCGGTCTGACGCTTGAGCACGTTGACGCTATCAAGGCCTATGAAGAGCGGCGGCAATCTGAAGCGCCCTGGCTCTTCGCATGAAATGGCTTAGTAGGGTTGGTAATGTCTTCGATCCTGAATAACTAAAGGTAACCAATTGAAATGAGTAAAAAGATTCTGGTATTGCCGGGTGACGGCATCGGCCCCGAGATTGTCGCTGAAGCGATCAAGGTCCTGGCAACACTGCGCGATGAGGTGGATTTGGATATCGATCTCGATGAGGCACTGATAGGCGGTGCCGCCATTGATGCCACTGGCGGCCCTTTGCCGGATGCCACGCTGGAATTGGCTAAAGAGGCGGACGCCATCCTGCTGGGGGCTGTGGGCGGACACCAATGGGAATCGCTCGATATCTCAATTCGGCCTGAGAAGGGTTTGCTCGGTCTGCGCTCCGAGCTCAATCTGTTTGCCAATCTGCGTCCCGCTATCCTCTATCCGCAACTGGCGGATGCTTCCAGTCTCAAGGCCGACATCGTGGCCGGACTCGATATCATGATCGTGCGTGAGCTGACAGGCGGTATCTACTTTGGGCAGCCTCGGGGAGTCCGGGAACTGGATAATGGTGAGCGCCAGGGTTTCAACACCCTGGTCTATGCCGAATCTGAGATTGAGCGGATTGCCCGGGTCGCCTTCGATATTGCCGGCAAGCGGGGCGGCCGGGTCTGTTCGGTGGACAAGGCCAATGTCTTGGAGTGCACGGAACTCTGGCGTGAGGTCATGATGCGTGTTGGTAAAGAGTTCCCAAACATGGAACTGAGTCACATGTACGTGGACAATGCAGCCATGCAACTGGTGAAGTGGCCGAAACAGTTTGATGTGATGGTGACGACCAATATGTTTGGCGATATCCTGTCGGATTGCGCTGCGATGCTGACCGGTTCCATCGGTATGCTGCCTTCAGCCTCCCTGGACGAGAACGGCAAGGGTATGTACGAGCCGATTCATGGCTCAGCCCCCGACATTGCCGGGCAGGGCGTTGCCAATCCGCTGGCGACCATCCTCTCCGTGGCGATGATGTTGCGTTACAGTCTGGATGAGCCGGCCATGGCCGATCGAATTGAACGGGCTGTGGATAAGGTACTCGACGATGGCCTGCGCACGCCGGATATCATGTCTGAGGGTATGACTGAAGTGAGTTGCGAAGCGATGGGTGAAGCGGTCACAGCTGCGCTGAATAGCTAGGATTCTGCTGCTTTCGGCAGCGATAACGTTAATTAGGTCTGAAAGATGAAAAGAGTCGGTTTTGTGGGTTGGCGAGGTATGGTGGGCTCAGTACTTATGAATCGCATGCTGGAAGAGAATGATTTTGCCTCGATCGAGGAGCCGGTCTTCTTTACCACGTCCCAGGTGGGCCAGGCAGGTCCCGATATCGGTAAGGATATTCCCCCGCTAAAGGATGCCACCGATATTGATGAGCTGATGAAAATGGAGGCGATTCTTACCTGCCAGGGTGGCGGCTATACCAATGCGATCTACGAAAAGCTGCGTGCTGCCGGTTGGCAGGGGTACTGGATAGATGCTGCCTCCAGTCTGCGCATGAAGGATTACACCTTGATTGTGCTCGACCCGGTCAATGATTCAGTCATTCGTGATGGACTGGTGAATGGCAAGAAAGATTTTATTGGTGGCAACTGTACCGTCAGTTTGATGCTGATGGCCCTTGGTGGGCTTTTCAGGGAAGACCTGGTGGAGTGGACGACATCGATGACCTATCAGGCCGCCTCCGGTGCCGGTGCGCGAAACATGCGTGAGTTGATCAGTCAGATGGGCAGCATCGAACGTGCGGTTGAAGACAAACTGGCCGATCCCGCCTCCGCCATACTCGAAATCGATCAAGCGGTGGCTGAAAACCTGCGTAGTGACAGCTTCCCAACGGAGAATTTCGGTGCGGCCTTGGCGGGCAGTCTCATCCCTTGGATTGACGTACCGTTAGAGAATGGTCAGAGCAAGGAAGAGTGGAAGGGTTTTGTCGAGACCAACAAGATTCTTGGTCGTGGTGAAAATCCGGTACCGATTGACGGTACATGCGTGAGAATCGGCGCTATGCGCTGCCATAGTCAGGCCTTGACCATAAAGTTACGCCAGGATGTGCCGATAGACGAGGTTGAGTCGATACTGAGTAGTGCTAACGATTGGATCAAGTTAATACCCAATGAGCGTGATATTACCGTATCTGAGTTGAGTCCGGCCAAGGTAACCGGTTCGCTAAGTGTCCCGATTGGGCGTCTGCGCAAGATGAACCTGGGTAGCGAGTATCTCAACGCTTTTACGGTAGGTGATCAGCTTTTATGGGGTGCAGCAGAACCGCTCAGGCGTATGCTGGGGATTCTACTGGAGCAATAGAACGCGATGGACATTGAGTGTTTTGTAAACCCCGTCGTGAAATTGTTTGACTGGCGACGGGGTTTTTCCGTTTTTAAGGGTAGTGATAGATCAAGTGGATAATTCGCTGAAACTGGCCATCTTCGGCGCCAATGGATTGGTCACAGAATCACTACTGGGATTGATTGCAGACCAACAGACACTGCAGGGTGAAATTGTTCTGCTGGGTGACGAAGATAACGCGGGAGAGCCCGTAGAATTTGGGCGCCAGACGTTGATTGTTGCCGAGGCTGCGCTGTGTGACTTCAGTGAGGTTGACATTCTGGTGTCCACCGGTGAAGCGCCTTGTGATAGCGACTGGCTTGCAGAGGCCCGGGATGCAGGTTGTGTGATACTGGATATCGGCGGTCAATTGAGTGCACATTCGGATTTGCCGCTTGTGGCAGCTGAGGTAAACCCGGGTGTACTCGATGGGGTGACTCGGGGGAGTTTTATATCCCTGCCCGACGCGGCAACACTGCAGTGCGCCACGCTGCTCAAGCCGCTAATGGATAAGGTGGGACTGGAACGTGTGAGTTTTTTTAGTTGTCAGGCTGTTTCTGAGCTTGGCCAGGCGGGGGTCGAGGAGATCGCAAGACAGAGTGCCCAGATGTTGAATGGTAAACCGGCAAGACCGCTGCTGTTTCCCAGGCAGGTGGCATTCAATATGGTGCCTTTGGCGTTGGAAACGGATAGCCGGGATACTCAAGTACATGAAAAGGCCGTCGCGCAACATGTTTGCCAGTTATTGGACAATCCGGCTTTACCCTTGACGGTCAGCTGCTGTTGGGTACCGGTCTTTTTCGGGCACACGCAGGCGATTCATTTCAGTACATCGAGAGAGACTGACCTTGAAAGTTTGAAAAGAATCTACCGGCAGACGCCGTATGTTGAATTGAACGACGATGCGCAGAATCCACCCACTGCGGTGACCGACGCATCTGGAAAGAATGTTTTAGTGGTGGGAAACCTGATCGCAAGGGCGGAAAGTAAGACGGATTTCTCACTTTTGGGGGTTGCGGACAACCTGCGCTACGGTATTGCAGGAAATGTTGTGAAGATCATTGAAGTTTTGGTAAAAAGATTATTTCTCAGCTATAGTTAGCGGCACATTGTTATGTTTATTCTAAACCTATCGGAGCTGATCAGGGGGGTGCTAATTACCCTCTGTACAGGAGCGAGTTCAACCGATGGGGTATGTTTTCTGACAAGGAGGAAGCATGATTCGTAAGCTGTCTCTGGCAGTGGCTGTAGCAACAGCCCTGTCACCTATGGGCGCATGGGCGCTTGGGTTGGGTGACATTAATTCTAAATCGGCACTCAACCAAGACTTCAACGCCGAGATCGATCTGCTATTCGTCGACCAGGAAGAGGTTCAGGACATCCGCGTCGGGCTGGCCTCCCAAGAGGCTTTCGACAGAGCGGGTATCGAACGACTGTTTCTTCTCTCCGGACTGAAATTTCAACCGATGATGAGTCCGTCGGGGAAACCGGTGATTGCAGTCACCAGTTCCGATCCAATCAGAGAGCCGTTTCTCAATTTTCTGTTAGAGGTCAACTGGCCGAAGGGGAGACTGGTACGCGAATATACCGTCCTGCTTGATCCTCCGGTGACCATTAATCGTGCACCGCAAGCAGTTGCGGCACCCAGGGTGAGTACGTCACCGGCCCGTCAGGTGACAAGGCCACCCGCACGCCAGGCCATGACGGCCCCACGTGCATCTTCTGCGACAACATCTGCTACGGGTGGCAGGGAGTATGGCCCTGTGCAACGCAATGACAATCTCTGGACAATCGCAAAGATGTTGCGTGCGCAGGGAGAGTCTGTTGAGCAGGTCATGATGGCGTTGCAGCGCCACAATCCCGGCGCCTTTATCAACAACAACGTCAACAACCTGAAGGTTGGTAAGGTGTTGCGTCTGCCGGAAGAGGCTGATGTCCAGTCACTATCCAAGCAAGCAGCAAGAGAGGAGTTTCTTGCACAGACTCGCGCTTGGCGGTCGGGCAAGCCCGTAGCAGCAACCGGTACGCCTAAGTCGTCAGCACCCAGCAAACCGAGTGAGGATAGGCTCAAGCTGATCTCCTCCAAACCTGAGGGTGGCGAGGCCATGACTCGGGAAGGGGCGGATGCGGAGGTTGATCGGCTTCAGCAGGAGATACTGCTGGTACGTGAATCCAACGAAAGCGCACTGCAGGAGAACGATTCTCTGCGTGATCGTGTGAGTGAACTCGAGAAACAGATCGATGATATCCAGCGCCTGGTCACATTCAAGAGTGATGAACTGGCCGAGATGCAGACAGCACAGCAGATCTCCTCAGAGAAAATGGCTGAGATGCAGCCGGAAGAAAAGCCTGAGATGGTGAAGGCCGAGCCTGAAAAAGAGACTGCGATGGCTCCAGCACCCGCTGAAACAGTTGAGACGCCTGTCATTCCTATCTCTGAAGGAACGGTGATAGAAGAGGCCAACCTCGAGGAGATTATTACCCAGGCGGGTAAGGCGGAAGAGCCGGTTGCTCCCGCTGCGGAGGCAAAGCCACCCGTTGCAGAGCAACCAGCTGTGGCAGAAGCGCCAGTGAAACCTGAGCCGGTCGAAACTCCGGTTTCCAGGACCCCCGAGAAGAAGGTCACTTACTTCGACAATCTCAAAGGGAATACCACCATGATGGGCATCATCGGTGCAGTGGCTGTGCTACTGATCGGGATGCTGTGGATGATCATGCGTCGACGCAAAGAGGCCGAGGCTGAATTTGCTGAGAGTATTCTTGTTTCGCCTGACAGTGAGGCTATATCTGCTGGCAAGGATGATGGGGACTCTCTCCATGAGGCGAGTGATGAAACCTCCTTCATGAGTGATTTTTCTCCCAGTGATATCGACGCCTTGCAGGATGAAACGGGGGAGGTCGATCCTCTCTCCGAGGCAGACGTCTATATCGCCTATGGTCGCTATCAACAAGCAGAAGAGCTGATTAAGCAGGCAATCGAAAAGTTTCCAGAACGCGAAGAACTCAAGCATAAGCTGCTGGAAATCTACTTTTCCGCCAAGAAGGGCAAAGAGTTCACCGGCCTTGCAGAGGAACTGCATAATGGAGGCCTCGAAGGCAATAATCCGGATGCGTGGTCCAAGATCACTTCCATGGGTAAGGAGCTCAATGCATCCCATGCACTCTTTGCCGGTGCAGCAGGTGCTGCTGGCGTGGCGCTGTCGGATGATGATGGCCTGGATGATCTCGGCCTTGATCTCGGTCCTGATTTTTCTGAGCCAGCACCAGTGGCAGAGCCAGCACTCGATAGTGATGAAATCGATTCCATGGATCTGAGTGGCCTGGATAATCTCGATGAAATGGATTCAGAAAATCTTGAGGCCGATTTGTCTCTCGATTCTGAATTCCTCGATAAGATGGAATCTGGTGTCGTAGATGAATCTGATGAGGCCTTGGATATCGATCTGAGCGATTTGGATGCCGGGTCTGAAACATCTTCTCAACAGTCCGAATCTGCCAGCCTTGATTTGGCCGGTCTTGATGGCCAGAGTGGAGATGCCATCGAGCTGGAAGATTCTGAATCACTAGACGATCTGGACCTTGAAAGTATAGAGCAGGAGCTTGAAAATCTTTCCGAAGATCTCGATGGTCAGCCGGGTGAACCCCTTGAATTGCCGGATGTGGATAGTGAAGAGATCTCTCTTGATCTGGACTCCACTGATGAGGTGACCACCAAGCTTGACCTGGCCCGAGCCTACATCGATATGGGTGATAATGAGGGTGCCAAGAGTATCCTGGAAGAGGTGGCCAGTGAAGGGAGTGATCAGCAAAAGCAGGAGGCTGAGGAACTGATAGGTACTATCGGTACCTGACTACCGCTGATCGCCATGGAAGGCTGAAAGCCGAGGCGATTAGTCCCCGATAGGCGTAGGCGCGGTTGTATGGCCGTAATTGTGACTGTTA
>JAHXHT010000071.1 GCA_025656435.1 Candidatus Thiodiazotropha sp. (ex Gloverina cf. vestifex)
GGTCGGGGCATAACGGCTGTCGCGTTGGCGAGTCGATTTTGGGGACTCGGATGTCCCAAAATCTTTCACGAGGTAGCGACACGCTTGATGCTGGATTTTTCGAAAAACTACTTTGAACTCTTTGGTCTGCCGGTAAGTTGTATCGTGGATGCCAACGCCTTGTCGGATCGCTATCGCGATCTGCAACGGATTGTGCATCCTGATCGTTTTGCCAATGCAACGGATCAGGAGCGCCGGCTTTCGGTACAGGGCGCGGCTTTGATCAATGAAGCATTAGAAACACTTAAAGACCCGATTGCCAGGGGCAGTTATCTCCTGACGCTTCATGGTGTCGAGATGGATGCTCAGAATGAATCCACTCAGGATATGGATTTCCTCATGCAGCAGATGGAGTTGCGCGAGCAACTGGAGGAAGTGCGAAGGCAGGACGATCCCTACGAAGCTGTGCTGGATATCAGCAACTGGGTCAATAAACAGATTACCAGTCTGGTGGGACAGATGGCCGTACAGTTCGAGACACCCACCGATGACCAGTTGGCGGCAGCGAGAGAAATTTTACGCAAGATGCGGTTTCTGCAAAAGCTGCGAAGTGAGGCAGAAATGGTTGCAGCAGAACTTGAGGATGAATTGGGCTGATTGACGCTAGACTGAATCCCATATCAAAAGTGTGAATCACAAGTGGAAATTCTAAAGTTTGAGAATATAGCGATGACCAGTACCTCGACATTTTCACTGCCTGCGCTGAGTAAGATATTTGTCCTTTGTGGACAGGTGAAAGTAGATTACCCGATCACTTGATGGTGCGTTGAAAACACATGGCTCTTCTACAGATAGCGGAACCGGGACAGGCGCAAGCGCCTCACCAACACAAACTTGCTGCCGGTATTGATCTGGGCACCACTAACTCTCTGGTGGCCAGCGTACGCAGTGGTCATGCAGAAACTCTGCCGGATGCTGCCGGCCGCCATCTGCTGCCCTCTGTTGTACGTTACAGGGCGGATGGCATCGATGTGGGCCATGTAGCCAGAACGGAAGAGGCGGCGGATCCGCTGAATACAATTTCATCTGCCAAGCGTTTGATTGGTCGCGGTGTGCAGGATATCAAGACCCTGGGAAGCCGCTTACCCTACCGCTTCATTCAGGAACATACCACCGTACCCCGCATCCAGACGGCGGCGGGCGATATCAGTCCAATCGAGGTTTCTGCTGAGGTGCTTAAGGTACTCTCCGGTCGGGCCGAGGAGACACTGGGGGGTGACCTGTCCGGCGTTGTGATCACCGTGCCGGCCTATTTCGATGAGGCCCAGCGTCAGGCGACTAAAGATGCGGCGAAACTGGCAGGATTGCATGTGTTTCGTCTGCTCAATGAGCCCACTGCGGCGGCTGTTGCCTATGGACTCGACAAGCGGGCTGAAGGTATACACGCTATCTATGATCTGGGCGGCGGGACTTTTGATATCTCAATTCTGCGACTTAACAAGGGCGTATTTCAGGTTATGGCCACCGGTGGTGATTCCGCATTGGGTGGAGATGATTTCGACAGGGTCGTTGCCGAATGGATTATGCAGCAGGCAGCTATCGGTGATGATGCCGATCATGGCCTGCAGAAACGGCTGATGCGGGCAGCCTGTGATGCTAAAGAGGCACTCAGCGATACTGGAGTGACTAAAGTTAGCATTACACTGGATGACGGTAGCTGCTGGGAACATGAGCTGAGTCGTGAGACGTTCAATCAACTTATCGATCCGTTGATAAAAAAGACCCAGATGGCTTGCCGTAGAGCCTTGCGTGATGCAGGTCTGATCCCGCAAGAGGTGAATGAGGTAGTGATGGTGGGTGGTTCCACCCGTGTGCCCAGAGTTCGAGAAAAGGTGGGTGAGCTATTTGGTAGCGAGCCACTGGTGGACATAGATCCGGATCGTGTGGTGGCCGTGGGTGCCGCCATTCAGGCTGACATTCTGGCTGGTAACAAGCCCGACGATGAGATGCTGTTACTAGACGTGATTCCACTTTCGCTCGGTATTGAGACCATGGGTGGATTGAATGAAAAACTGATTAACCGAAACACCACCATACCCGTTGCCAGGGCACAGGAGTTCACGACTTTCAAGGATGGCCAGACAGCCATCGCCATTCATGTCGCACAGGGTGAGCGCGAACTGGTGTCGGACTGCCGTTCGCTGGCGCGTTTCGAACTGCGTGGGATACCCCCCATGGTGGCGGGTGCGGCACGTATCCGTGTCACCCTCGAGGTGGATGCGGACGGTCTTCTGAATGTCAGTGCCAAGGAGATGAGTAGCGGTGTACAGACCAGTATCGAGGTGAAGCCTTCCTACGGTCTGACAGATAACGAAATCGAGACCATGTTGCGGGACTCCATTGCCCATGCCAGCAAGGACAAACTGGCGCGTAGCCTGCGCGAGCAACAAGTGGAGGCGGCTCGTACGATCGAGGCGCTGGAGGCCGCACTGTCCGACGACGGTGACCGCTTGTTGAATCCCGACGAGCGCAGTACGGTGGAGTTTGCCCTCGAAGAGTTACGCGGACTGGCGCAGTCCGATGATCTGAAGATCATCAAGCAGGGCATCGAGGAGCTGGAGCGGGTTTGTGGCTTCTATGTGGAGCGCCGAATGAACCAAAGTGTCCAGCAAGCCATGTCCGGCCATAATGTAGAAGAGTTTGAGTAACAAAAGCCTATTAGGCCCTAACAGGCACTAGCAGAATTGGATCAGCAGCCCATGCCACAAATTATTATTCTCCCTCATGAAGAGATCTGTCCCGAAGGCGCTGCTTTCGAGGCGGAACCTGGTATTACTATCTGTGATGCAGCGCTGCAGCATGGTATCGAGATCGAGCATGCCTGCGAGAAATCCTGTGCCTGTACCACCTGCCATGTGATCATCCGCGAAGGTTTCGATGCCTTGGCGGAGGCCGATGAGAACGAAGAGGATATGCTCGATAAGGCCTGGGCTCTGGAGCCCGAATCACGTCTCAGTTGTCAGGCGCAGGTTGGGGATGAAGACTTAGTCATTGAGATTCCCAAGTACACTATCAATATGGTTTCGGAACACCACTGAGAAGGAGACTGTTATGGGACTGAAATGGGTCGATATCTCTGGATATCGCCATTGCGCTAATTGCGCTAGATGAGGTACACCCCGATGGGGACCCGCGCACGATTAATTTTCGTCGATCTTCATGACTGGGTGGTTGCACTGGATGAGTTCGATGATGATCCCCACCATTCCGGCGAGAAAATTCTTGAAGCTATTCAGGCTGCCTGGATAGAAGAACGGGAGTGATGTGCGTTTAATTGTAGAAATCCAGCCCCAATCTGACAGCTATGAGGTTGCCAAAGATCGATTGCATTTTAGGCCTGAAACTCATACGCTGATCGCCATGGAAGGCTGAAAGCCGAGGCGATTAGTCCCCGATAGGCGTAGGCGAGTCGATTTTGCGGACTCGGATGCCCCAAAATCTTTCACGAGGTAGCGACACTCTTACGTCGCGAGATTGAAGGTTCACTTGGTATGTCTGAGTTACGTATGAGAATCATAACCACCCTTATTTTTGCGCTAATACCACAAATAGCATTCGCTATTATGTTGCCTTTTAAACTCGGTAATACTTCGGTAATGTTTGTTGATTTTCAAGCCGAAAATGGTTCTCAGGCCGAAGAGGATTCGGAAAGCAGGATGGGGGTATTGTATCGATGGCTATCGGACAGTCATACCGTCGAAGGGCTTTACAGCTATATCGATAATAATAAATCACCTAACAATAATAGTTTGAAGCGCTTTGTTTTAGGATATGAGTCATTAAGTGACCATTGGTCATATCGTATTAACGGTTATATACCAACAAAGAACATGAAACGAATTAAGGGGTCCAGTAAGTTGTATATCAAGGGCCATAGTGTTTACGAAGAACAATCTGCTTATTACGAGCAGGCGCGTCCTGGTTTAGAGTTATCTGCTAGTTATACTTTACCCTACCTTAATAATGCTAAAGCACATATCAATGGTTATACATTTTGGTCTAGATACGGAACTCCTATCATTGGAAAAAGCGTTCGCTTAGAAAAGCAGATCAAAGAAAATGTTGAGGTTTTCGCGTCACTTCGACATGACAGTGCAGAAGGTTGGGATAATTCTGTGGGCATTAAGCTGCATTATAATTTGGATGGAGTAAAGAAAAAGCCATCAGTGAATAGTATCTTCAAGAAAATGGCTGTTCCCATTCAAATTCAAGATAGGGTTCCCTCATATCGAATATACAAGCACAACGATAACGACAAACCAGACATGAAAAAGCCATTAAAATTTTTTGGGAAAATCCATGAGAAGATGATATTCGTTGATAATCAGGCGCAACCTGGCGGTGATGGAACCCGTGAGCATCCTTATAATAATTTAAAGGATGCTGAAAAGAATTCAGATAAAAATGAACTTATATATGTGCTTTATGGGGATGGGACCTCTAATGCTTATGGTTCTTCATTTTCTATGAAAGAGGGCCAAAGTCTAGTTGGCTCAGGAGTTGGGCTGACAATGAATGGACAAGGCCTGATCAAAAGAAAAAAAGACAGTGATGGAAAAACATTGAGGACGAAGCTCAAAAACAACAATTCCAAACTATATGATGTAGTAGCGTTAGATGATGATACAGACGTACACGGATTTTCGTTTGCTACTAGTGGTACTGGAATTTTTGGAAAATATGTTAATCGCGTATTTATTTCAAATAACACTTTTGAATCTAGTCCAGATTATTCCGGGGGGGCGGACGGATGGGGTATAGAGCTTTGGACTAAAGGTAAGCGTGGTCCTATGACTGCGAATATTTACGATAATGATTTTAATCTCCCTGGAGGGATATATGTTTCTTCAAAGGGAAAACCAAAATCGCCTGCTATTGCTGACCCACATGTTAAATTAGATATAATCCGCAATACCTTTTCCGACAAGGGCTCTCAAGACATTAAGCTATCTTTTGGAGCGAAGGCAAAACACCAGGTGAATCTAAGGCTGAACAAGTTTGGTACGACTGGAAGAACAGCATTACAGTTGAACGCGTTTGACAACTCCGTTGATATGACGATTATAGGTAATATATTTAATACGAAGAGTAGAGACTGCGCTCTTTGTTTTTCCCTCCGTGGGGGTAGTTCGGTTTCTGTGCTGGGTGAAATGAATGCTTTTTACGGAAATAAAATAGATATTGAGGTGAGTGTAAACGGATACGAAACGCACGGTTCCACCGTTTTTGATTTCGGGGGGGGATCTAGATACTCTATTGGCCTAAATTCATTCTCGAATATTAATACATGGAGGATTCTGGGAGTAACACGCGTAGCTCACTTTAAAGATAACAATTACTGGGGCAGTGTGATTCCCCCCGATGCCTTATTTCACCGGAAGGGACTCCCCTGGGGGCATAATGTTTTAAGTGTGGCTCCAGATTTTTTAGGTTGTCTTGAAAATGTTATTGAACAAAACTATGATGGTTGCCCAGATCCAGTAAGACGTACAAGTAAGGTGAAAGCATATGCGGATGTTGATGTTGGAACGCAAGCAGCAATTGACTATCTTACAAGGAATGGTTACGAATGGACCGACCGGGACTGTACAGGTGAAGATTGCACTATCACGCCGGGAGAATTCTTCTCAAAATGGCTAGCGTCCGATCCGAAAATCATGGAAGAAACGATCCTAGGTAGATTAGACGACTTAATTCATAAGAAATCGATTTTATCGAATATTATAAGGTATGAGTTTATTCTCAGGGCATTTGAGTATTACGGGTACGATGACGATCAGCCCAATCAGCCCAATAAAAATTATTATGTTAATCGTCAGCCCCCTAAAAAGGCACTCGATTATTTTAAATATAATCAGCCCAATCAGCCCAATAAGCCCAATGAACAGTTGCTCGATGATGTTAAATGGCGCAATATTAATCCTCATGATTTAGGTATATATCATATTCTTTTACCAGCGCTGCGCGCCCTGGATCGCAAGGGGTAGTCCCCGGTAGGCGTATGATCGGAGATGAGAGCGAATGCGAACGCCGTAGATCATATGCAAGCACATCCGACACGCCGTCTAGCCATTTGAGGGAGTGCTGCGTAGCCAGAGCCGAGCATAGCGATGGTGTGGCGAAGCGGAACGGACGCAGGGCGGCCGCGGGGTATTAATGGTTGTCGCGTAGGCGAGTCGATTTTGGGGACTGGGATGTCCCAAAATCTATCACGAGGTAGTGACACTCCTGAAACTTTAGCGGCTTATCCGTCATGACGCATCCTGATTAGGGCTCATGCCTTGCCTTTTCAGGCAAACTGGACGGATTGACTCCTCAACAAAAATTCCAAACGCCGCATGTTGTAAGCCAAGTTCATCATGCCAATCTTGAACGTGGCACGGCCCCGTCCTTTGGTGTGTGCCAAATTGTAGCTATTATCGGACATCGAAACCTATGTGGTGGAATGACCGCTACTGATCGTAAGCTGTCAGATTGAATCATGATTTCTACAGTTTTTAAGTGATAGCTGATCTCTCATCCATCATCTCTACGACTAACAGTGCTCCGTTAGACTTCTGGGTATTTATTCGCTTACGACAGAAGATGCTCTTGGTAATGCTAGGCTGAAATCGACACCATCATCAGTATTTCTAGCCATTACCTGACCATTGTGAAATTCTGCAATCAGTCTGACCAGATAGAGTCCTAACCCCAGATGGGGTTCAGTATCCTTGAGCTTGCGGATTGAGACCATGGATTGGAACATGATATCATGCATACCCTCGGGTAAGGGAGGCCCCTGATTGGTGATGTGGATAAAGAGTTTCTCATCCTGTTGCGTCAGCATGATATGAATCGGAGTCGATGGGGTGTGAAAATCCACCGCATTTCCAACTAGCTTATCCATGGCCTGACTGATCAGTTCGGGTGCAACAAAGGCTTGAAGTTGGGTGTCGATGAATTCGCATCGAAACTGAATTGAAGGATGGCTTAGTCTGTATCCCTCACAAAGAGAGGGGCAGAGTTCGGTCATGTTGACGGTTTTCAACTCGGCACCCTGCAGCGCTTGTTCGAGACGTGTCGCTTCCCGTAGGCGGTTTAGAATCAGTTGAAGTCGGTGCGTACCTTCCAGTGCTCGTCCGGTATAACGTTTTTGGGCTGCCTTTTCGTCATCGGCTTGCAGGTTTTCCAATGAGGATTGCACCATTGCCAAGGGGGTGCGAAACTCATGAGCAAGCCGGGATGCCATAGCCTCCAAGTAACTATTGTAGCCCTGGAGGCGTTGTAGCACGCTGGCGAAGCTCTGCTCTAATTCTCCCAGCTCATCATTGTTTGTCGTGCTGCTCACTGGGCCGATGATCCTTCCGTCCTGGCTGACTGTTCTGCTGAATTTACGACTCAGTCGGGTAATGCGCCGGGTCAGATAAGAAGCAAGCATAAACAGCGTGCCGCCAGTGATCAAAAATAACAACAGGGTGGAAGTCAGTAGACGCTCCAGTGCTGTCTGCTGCATAAAGAGGATGGTATGGGTGGTTTGCTCAACCAGGATCGCACCTGATATTTTCTCTGAGTTGTAGAGTGGATAGGCAGCGCAGAGAATAGTGCTTTGTGAGCGCCGGGTTCGATAGCGGTGGACATTACCCCTGCCGTTTAATGCCTGACGGATTTCCGGGCCGTCCATATGCCCCGCATGTTCTCGCTTATACTCATTGGAAACCGGTCGCTCGACCAGTAGTGCGGAAAGAATACGACTGGTAAAAGTTGTCTGTGACGGTTCGGGTTTTGGTAGATCTCCGTGTCTGCCGACCACTTGTCGCTGTCGGTTGAGAATGGTGTAGCGATGACTATCGCTGTCGAGTCCTCTCAATAGCTTTTCACTGGGCAGAGAGGGCATGACCAGTCTGGCCAGGTTAGCGTTTGTCTGCCAACCTGAAGTGGCAGCGATGCCTATGGGTTTATCGTTAATATTGTCTTTATTGATGACGGCCAGAGAGAGACCCCGGTCCACCATAGCTAGAGGTATCCGAAGCTCTACATTGTATCCTGTCGAAGTTTCTTGCCACTCTCCGCGGATAGCGGGCTCACTCTGTAAATTATCAGTCTGCAGAACTCGGATCCAGCCTGGTGCCGATGTGCCCAGCAAGTATTGCCGGCTCTTGCGGACTGTGCCGGGCAGGGCAAGTATCAGATGATCTCCGGATGTGAGTGGTCCGCCTGGTTTTGGGTAGGTAAGGGTCGTATCAGATACCAGCATCAGTAGATAGAGGTACTCTTGATGATAGCCAGCGAGCAGTTCGAAGCTCACAGCGTCAGTTGACGTTTCACTGGCCAGGTATCGCCGGGTCTGAGTAATCAGATTACCCCACTCTTCAGGATAACCGTCTGCCACAGGTGCCTGCTCCAACGGGTGAACATAGAGGCTTGTGGTGGCTTTTTCATCAGAAGCTAAGAGGGTCTGGTTCTCCTCTGTTGTGAGCCGATCGTTGAGAAGATTGGCAACAATTTCGGCGCGGCTCAGTAAGAGCGTCTCCTGAGCTTGACGAAGAGAATCCTCAATCTCAAGCAGATAGAGATAACCGATCCAGGGAATCACCAGCAGGGTCAGTGAGGCGATCAGCAGTTTGAAACGCAGTGAGTGAAGAAAAGAGTGTGGACGACGCACTAATTCAATACTTCCAACGGTAACCAGCGCCATAGACCGATTCGATGTGGTCGAAGTTAGGGTCTATCTCCTGGAATTTGCGACGGATTCGTTTAATGTGTGAACTGATGCTAGCCTCATCGACATAGATTTTTGCCTGCTCCATCAGTTGGTCACGGCTGCGAACGTGCCCTGGATGTTTTACCAGGGCGTGTATCATCCAGAACTCAGTGACAGTCAGGGCTACAGGTGTCTCCTCCCATTGCACAGTGAGTTGGTGGATATCTAATTGGAGGGCACCACAGATATAGCGCTTTGCTTCAGGCAGCGTTTGTGTCATCGCCTCAAGGCGGCGAAAGAGAGCGGCTATGCGCGCCGCGAGATGGGGTAGACTGACCTCTTTTGTGAGGTAATCGTCAGCGCCGAGACGTAATCCTGCCACCGTGTCGAAATCACTGTCCCTTGCGGTGAGAAATATGATTGGCAGTGTGGCGGAACGGGTACGCAGCTCACGGCATAGTTCGAAACCGCCATCGATGTCATCCTCAAGGCCAATATCAAGAATCACAAGATCCGGTAGGCCGGTCTCAAAAGCGGTGATGGCTTTTTGCCGTGATGCGTAACCGCTGACTTGGTAACCTTGGCGTTGCAGGTAGTCGCTGTAATTGTCACGAATCACCGCTTCATCTTCGATAATTGCGATATTTCTGTTTGCCACGTATAGAGTTTCTCGTGATCATTGCTGACATTCAGCCAGTTTATGAATGGTATCTTAAGGAAGCTCTGAACGAATCCATCGATTGAGGGATAATGGTGCACATTCTAGGCCAATCATTATATAGACCCCATGAAGCAAACAACT
>JAHXHT010000072.1 GCA_025656435.1 Candidatus Thiodiazotropha sp. (ex Gloverina cf. vestifex)
CAGTCACAATTACGGCCATACAACCGCGCCTACGCCTATCGGGGACTAATCGCCTCGGCTTTCAGCCTTCCATGGCGATCAGCGATCGAAACCCAGTAAAGGCCTGTGTTGTGACGCAGCTAATGCTTTGTTGGCGCCGCTCGTTTCTTGACCTTTTCAGTATCATTTTTATCACTGTCACTGCTGACGTTGTCGGTCGGTTTGACACCCTTTGGGGCCGGTGTCTGCTGCAGCGCAATCTGCAACACCTCATCGATCCAGCGGACCGGACGGATATCCAGGTGCTGCTTGATATTCTTAGGAATATCAAGCAGATCGCGCTCATTCTCTTCCGGAATAATAACCGTTGCAATACCGCCACGATGCGCCGCCAGCAGCTTCTCTTTGAGCCCACCAATGGGTAAAACTTCACCACGTAGGGTGATCTCACCAGTCATCGCCACGTCGGCTTTGACAGGTATCCGGGTCAGCGCTGAGACCAATGATGTACACATACCAACACCTGCGCTTGGTCCATCTTTAGGGGTAGCCCCCTCAGGCACATGAATATGTACATCATGTTTTTGGTGGAAATCCTCATCCAAGCCCAATGAATCTGCCCGACTCCTGACCACGGTCATGGCCGCCTGAATCGACTCCTGCATCACCTCACCCAGCTGACCGGTGTGACTGAGGCGACCCTTACCGGGCATTAACGCCGCTTCAATACGCAGCAGTTCACCACCCACTTCGGTCCAGGCAAGGCCGGTTACCTGGCCCACTTGATCATGTTCATCCGCGCGCCCGTAACGGAAACGTTTGACGCCCAAATACTCTTCCATCCTTTTCGGTGTAACGGTAATCGTGCCTTTTGGTGTTTTCAACAATATCTCTTTGACTACCTTACGGCAGACCTTGGCAATCTCACGTTCCAGGTTACGCACGCCCGCCTCACGGGTGTAGTAACGGACGATATCGCGGATGGCGGCTTCACGAATATTCAGTTCGTCAGGCTTAAGCCCGTTGTTCTCCATCTGTTTCGGCACCAGATAGCGTTCTGCAATATTGACCTTCTCATCCTCTGTGTAACCCGAGAGCCTGATCACTTCCATACGATCCAATAATGGCGGCGGGATATTCAGCGTGTTAGCGGTTGCAACGAACATAACCTCGGAGAGATCGAAATCCACCTCCAGATAGTGGTCATTGAAGGTATGATTCTGCTCAGGATCAAGCACCTCAAGCAATGCTGAAGCGGGATCGCCACGGAAGTCCATGGCCATCTTGTCGATTTCATCCAACAAAAACAGCGGATTGCGTGTCTTCACCTTGCTGAGATTATTGATGATCTTGCCTGGCAGCGCGCCAATGTAGGTACGCCGGTGACCGCGGATTTCCGCTTCGTCACGCACGCCACCCAGCGCCATACGGGTGAACTTACGATTGGTTGCACGCGCAATGGACTGGCCCAAAGAGGTCTTACCCACACCGGGAGGGCCGACCAGGCAGAGAATGGGGCCTTTGAGTTTGCGAACCCGCTGCTGGACCGCCAGGTACTCCAGAATGCGTTCCTTGACCTTCACCAGGCCGTAGTGATCCTCGTCCAACACCGCCTCGGCACCGGGAAGCTCGTTACGAATCTTGCTGCGTTTCTTCCAAGGCAACCCGACTAGAGTATCGATGTAGTTTCGAACCACTGTTGCCTCTGCCGACATGGGAGACATCAATTTCAGTTTATTCAGTTCATTGGTGGCCTTGCCCTTGGCCTCCTTGGTCATGCCCGCTGTCTCGATCTTTTTGGTCAGCTCTTCGATCTCATTCGGCGCGTCGTCCATGTCCCCCAGTTCCTTCTGGATCGCCTTCATCTGCTCGTTGAGATAGTACTCGCGCTGATTCTTCTCCATCTGGCGTTTAACCCGGCCACGAATCCGTTTCTCCATTTGGAGAATGTCGTTTTCGCCTTCCATCAGACCCATCAGATGTTCCAGACGCTCACGTACGTTGGGCATCTCCAACACATGCTGTTTTTCACCCAGTTTCAGGGACATATGTGCCGCAATGGTATCCGCCAACCGGCTGGGATCATCGATACTGGAGAGCGAGGTAAGCACCTCTGGCGGGACCTTCTTGTTCAGTTTGACATATTGGTCGAACAGATTGGTGGCAGTGCGCATGAGCACTTCGGTCTCGCGGTCATCGAGGTCGAGCGTGTCGCCCAAGCTCTCCAGTCTGGCGGTGAAGTATTCATCAATTTCGAGAAATTCAGTAATTCTGGCTCTCTCACCACCTTCCACCAGCACCTTCACCGTACCGTCAGGGAGTTTCAACAGCTGCAGAATATTGGCCAGCGTACCGATGGCGTACATGTCACTGACATCGGGATCGTCCACATCTGCACTCTTCTGCGCCGCCAACAGAATCTGCTTATTACTCTGCATCGCCGCATCGAGCGCCTGGATGGATTTATCCCTACCCACGAACAGTGGTATCACCATGTGCGGATAGACCACCACATCGCGCAGCGGCAACACCGGCACCGTGTTCATCGGATCTACCATCTTGCCGGATTTTTCAATTTCTTGGCCCATAAAATGTCCTCACATTGGCAGCATAACTGCTCGACTCTTACAACCGTAGGGATGACAGTATCAGTCCAGGGTAGGTCGGTAAAAATTTAACCCGGCCTGAAAAGAGACCGGGTTTAAAAAGTACATGGGGATTGTGACTGAGAGATTCAATGGCAGAAGCGAAAAATCTCTGGGACTGAGAGGCAATCCAGCATCAGTCAGAGGCAGCAAGCTGCTTATCGTTGTGCTCATAAATCATTAATGGATCGCTCTCACCGGCAATCACCGCCTCATCCACGACCACTTTGGCTACCTCATCCATTGAGGGTAGATCGTACATGGTATCCAGCAGCACCTGCTCTAAGATAGTTCTTAGACCCCGGGCGCCGGTCTTACGTTGCATGGCCTTACGGGCGATAGCGCGCAGGGCCTCTTCACGGATTTCCAACTCACACCCTTCCATCTCGAAGAGTCGTCCATACTGTTTTGTAAGGGCGTTCTTGGGCTCTGTGAGGATCTGCACCAGAGAGTCTTCATCCAACTCCTGCAGGGTGGCAACCACCGGCAGACGACCGACAAATTCAGGAATGAGTCCGTACTTGATCAGATCTTCCGGTTCCACATCGACGATGATTTCACCCACGGAACGGCTTTCATCCTTGCTCTTCACTTCGGCTGAGAAACCAATTCCACCTTTTTCGGAACGGTCCTTGATGACCTTTTCAAGCCCAGCGAAGGCGCCACCCACAATAAACAGGATATTGGAGGTATTGACCTGCAGAAACTCCTGCTGGGGATGCTTGCGACCACCTTGGGGTGGCACTGAAGCCACAGTGCCCTCAATCAGCTTCAGCAGTGCCTGCTGTACACCTTCACCGGAGACATCCCGGGTGATTGAAGGATTATCGGATTTGCGCGAAATCTTGTCGATCTCATCAATGTAGACAATGCCGGTCTGCGCCTTCTCCACATCGTAATCGCATTTCTGCAGCAGTTTCTGAATGATATTCTCGACATCCTCACCCACATAACCCGCTTCCGTGAGCGTGGTGGCATCGGCGATGGTAAAAGGCACGTTCAGCAGCCTGGCCAGCGTTTCCGCCAGCAGGGTCTTACCGGAACCGGTGGGACCGATCAGCAGGATGTTCGACTTGGCCAACTCGATATCGCTATCCTTACCGAGACTGTCCAACCGCTTGTAGTGGTTGTAAACCGCCACGGAAAGCACTTTCTTTGCGCGTTGCTGACCGATCACATACTGATCGAGTGTTTTCTTGATCTCTTGGGGCTTGGGCAGCCGGCTGATGCTCTCTTCGCCGGTATCCTGCATCTCCTCGCGAATGATGTCATTGCAGAGTTCGACACACTCGTCGCAGATAAAGACGGAGGGGCCGGCAATCAGCTTGCGGACTTCGTGCTGGCTTTTACCGCAGAAGGAGCAATACAGCAGTTTGCCGTCATCACCCTTACCGTTTTTGTCACTGCCCATATCTCAACTCCTTCCGGCCAAAAAAGATCGACCACTCTAATTCAATCATATCCAACTGCGTGCTGATGGCAAGGATGTTTCCTCCAAAGCCTGATGGAGTATCAGGTCAGTGCCAAGGGGGTTCAACCGCTTACCGATACTGGTTATTCCTCTTTATCGGCCGATCTGTCAGTTAATACACTATCAATCAGACCATATTCCGCAGCCGCTTCGCCACCCATGAAATTATCCCGTTCCGTATCCACCGCTATCGCCTCCAGCGGCTGACCCGTATGGTAGGAAAGAATCGTGTTCAGGCGCTCGCGCAGAAGGAGAATCTCCTTCGCATGAATCTCAATATCGGTGGCCTGACCCTGAAAACCGCCCATTGGCTGGTGAATCATCATACGGGAGTTGGGCAGGCAATGACGTTTGCCCTTGGCGCCCCCGGCCAGCAGCAGTGCACCCATGCTCGCCGCCTGCCCGACACACATGGTGCTGACATCCGGGCGGATGAACTGCATGGTATCGTAGATCGAGAGACCCGCCGTCACAGAGCCACCCGGAGAGTTGATGTAGATATGGATGTCCTTATCGGGATTCTCCGACTCCAGAAACAGCAACTGTGCCACCACCAGGTTGGCCATGTGGTCCTCGACCGGGCCGACCAGGAAGATGACGCGCTCCTTGAGTAGTCTGGAATAGATATCGAAGGAACGCTCGCCACGAGCCGTCTGTTCGATAACGATAGGGACCAGACCGAGATTCTGCGCATCCTGTGCGCCTGTCACGAATTGTTGACTCATAACTGCTCTTTTCCTCGAAACGTTCAGCCTTCTGACGTCAATGCCGCGAAGGTTGTCGGCTCATCAATGACTTCTGTCTGTTCAAGCACCCAGTCGACGACCTGGTCCTCAAGTACCACATTCTGCACGGCGGCCAACTGTTCCTGATTGCCGTAGTAGTATTTGACCACCTCTTCCGGCTGCTCATAGCTACTGGCAAATTCCTCGACGGTCTGCCGCACACGATCTTCATCGATCTGTATGCTGTTCTGCTTAATGATCTCTCCGATCACCAGCCCCAGGGTCACCCGCCTTTTGGCCTGCTCCTCAAACATATCACGGGGCAGTTCCAGGGAACCAGCACCCTGTCCCAGACGCTCCTTGGTCTGGTTGCGCAGTGCATCGATCTCTTCTTCCACCAAAGCCTTGGGAACCTCGACCTGATTCTTCTCAAAGATCAAATCCATCGCCTGGCTCTTGATTTTAGCTTGCACGCGTTGTGCCAACTCCCGCTGCATATTCTCACGGATATCGACTTTCAGCTTGTCCACGCCCTCTGCCGAACCAAACTCCTTGGCAAAGGCCTCGTCGACTTCCGGCAGGGCCTCTTCGGCAACCTCGCTGACCTGCACCTCGAACGTTACCGGCTTACCGGCCAGATCTTCCACCCGGTAATCTTCGGGGAATTTCAGTTCGATAGTGCGCTTGTCCTCCTTGATCATGCCCACCAATGCATCTTCGAAACCGTCGATCATGCGCTTGGAACCCAGTACCAGCGGCACATCTTCCGCACTGCCGCCTTCAAAGGCTTCACCCTCAACTGTACCGTTGAAGCTGATCTTGACCTGGTCACCCTCTGCAGCGGAACGATCCACCACATTCCAGGTTGCGCGCTGCTTGCGCAGCTTTTCGATCATGTCATCGATATCCTGATCAATCACCTCGGCAACAGGGCGGTTTATCTTACCCTCCAGCTTGGCAGGCTCGATCTCCGGCATCACTTCCAGTGTTGCTATATAACCGAACAGACCCTCTTCATTCGCCGGCTTGGGCTCGATTTTAGGCATGCCTGCGGGTGACAGCTTCTCCTGTTGGATAGCCTCCTGGTAACTGCTCTCAATCAGATGGCCATAGACCTCCTGAAGAACCTGGCCGCCATAGTTGCGACGCAAAATATTCATTGGCACCTTGCCGGGTCGAAAACCATCCAGTTTGGCGGTCCGGCCAATCTGCTGCAGGCGTTTATTGACTTCCGCCTCAACCTGCTCTGCAGGTAAATCGACTATCAAACGACGCTCAAGCCCTTCACCCGATTCCACCGAAACTTGCATGTATCTTCTCCTGACAGCCTGTTCTGCCACTAAATATTTGTTTAAAAACAGGTAATTAAACTGATATCACCGGCTTATGCCGGTTGAAAAATGGTGCGAAAGGAGAGACTCGAACTCTCACGGGTTACCCCACAGGAACCTAAATCCAGCGCGTCTACCAATTCCGCCACTTTCGCATGTCAATCGACCAGGCTTGAGATACTTGCCCGGCCGCAAACGGCGCATTATAGCTGCGATTTCTCCCTGGCTCCACGCCAATTATTCTCAATATCGCAGAAACCATTCAGCCAACCTCGACCCGGTCAACTCTTTGGAAACCTCGCGGCAACTTGTTTCCGCGGCGACCACGCTCTCCCTGGTAGCTGTCGAGATCAGCGGGTTTCAGTACGATATAACGTTTTCCCGCGTGTGCCGTCAGGCTCTGTCCCTGGGGTATGACCGCCAGGGCGACCACAAACTCCGCTCTCTCTGCAACACGTTTGGCAGGGATGCCGATAATTTTATTCCCCTTACCTCGCGCCAGCTCAGGCAACTCCAGTAAAGGAAATACCAACATACGGCCCTCATTCGTGATGGCCGCGACCCGGTCACTGGCTGCGTCGCTCACGGGTACGGGAGGCAGCACCTTGGCGCCTTTAGGTAGGGAGAGCAAGGCTTTACCTGATTTATTCTTGGCAAACATGCCGGCGATCTGTGTCCTGAAGCCATACCCCGCATCCGAGGCCAGGAGATATTCGCCCTCGGTCTCACCGCCCAATACAGCACAAAACACGGCACCATTGGCTGGAGAAAGCCGGCCGGTCAGGGGTTCCCCTTGGCTGCGTGCCGATGGCAGCGTACCAGCCTGCAGTGAATAACTACGGCCATTGGAATCGATAAATACCGCCTGCTGGTTGCTTCGCAGACGTGCCGCTGCCAAGAAGCCGTCACCTGCTTTGTAGTTGAGCCCGGCAGGGTCAATTTCGTGACCCTTGGCGGCACGGGCCCAACCCTTCTCCGAAAGCACAACCGTCACCGGCTCGCTGGGGGTCAGGTCGGTTTCCGCCAAAGCTTCGGCTGGTGGTCGCGCTGTGATGGGGGATCGGCGTTCGTCACCAAACTGCTCCGCATCCGCTTCGATCTCCTTGCGAATCAGGGTGCGCAGGCGCTGTTTGGAGCCCAGAGTCTTCTCCAGCCAAAGCCGTTCCTTCTCCAGTTCCGCCTGCTCGCCACGGATCTTCATCTCTTCCAGCTTCGCCAGGTGCCGCAGGCGTAGATTGAGGATCGCCTCGGCCTGGGTCTCGGAGAGGGAGAAACGTTTTATCAATTCTGCCTTCGGATCATCCTCATAGCGGATGATGGCAATCACCTCGTCGATATTGAGGAAGGCGATCATCAGGCCCTGCAGAATATGCAGCCGTTCGTTGACCTGGTCGAGTCGATATTGCAGACGTCTGCGTACCGTTTCCGTGCGGAATTGGAGCCACTCTTTCAGTAGTGTGCGCAGATCTTTGACCGCTGGGCGGCCGTTGGTGCCGATCAGGTTGATGTTGACCCGGTAGGTGCGCTCCAGATCGGTGGAGGCAAAGAGATGGGACATCAGCCGCTCCACATCGACCCGATTGGAACGGGGCACGATCACCAGACGGGTGGGATTCTCATGGTCCGACTCATCCCGCAAATCCTCCACCATGGGGAGCTTTTTCACCTGCATCTGGGCCGCAATTTGCTCCAAGATCTTGGCCCCGGAGACCTGGTGCGGCAATGCGGTAACGATAATATCGCCATTTTCCCGCTCGAAAACTGCACGCATACGGATCGAACCGTTCCCCGACTCATAGAGTTTGTGCAGATCCTGGACCGGCGTAATGATCTCCGCCTCGGTGGGATAGTCAGGACCCTGGATATATGTCATCAGCTCGGGCGTTGTGGCCTTGGGCGACTCCAGCAGATGGACACAGGCCTCAGCAACCTCCTGCAGATTGTGTGGCGGTATATCGGTCGCCATCCCCACCGCAATACCCGAGGTGCCGTTCAACAACACATTGGGCAGTCTTGCCGGCAGAATGGAGGGCTCTTTCAGGGTGCCGTCGAAATTAGGCTCCCAATCCACTGTCCCCTGCCCCAGCTCAGACAATAGGACTTGCGCGTAAGGCGTCAACCTTGATTCGGTGTAGCGCATGGCCGCGAAGGATTTGGGATCGTCCGGCGAACCCCAGTTACCCTGACCGTCCACCAGCGGGTAGCGATAGGAGAAGTTCTGCGCCATCAACACCATCGCCTCATAACAGGCGCTGTCCCCGTGGGGATGAAACTTACCCAGCACATCACCCACTGTACGGGCTGACTTCTTGTACTTGGCGCTGGCGCTCAGTCCCAGCTCCGACATGGCGTAGACAATGCGTCGCTGAACAGGTTTGAGGCCATCGCCGATATGCGGCAGGGCGCGGTCCAGAATGACGTACATGGAATAGTCCAGGTAGGCCTTCTCGGTAAACTCGCTGAGGGGAACCTGCTCGATACCCTCAAAACTGTGATCAATGTTGTCGCTCATGACATTCGCTGACGGCTGCGATGAAAAAATGATGGCAGATGATACGTAATGCGGCCCTCGGAGGGAATCTCCGATTGTGTATAGGAAGATCGAGTTCTACTAAAAGCCTAAGAAGAGCAGAACTTATTTTCTTTTAATGACCAATGCCGTCAGACACAGAAGTGCGCTTGAATAAAGCAGTGGCACAACCCAAACAGAGACCGGAAGTGCCTGTAACCAGCCCGCCAAGAGAGAAACACCGAAGACTAGTCCTGCGGCACCTGTCAGCCACAACAAGACGAAAAGTATCCTCGCCAAACCGATATCCGATCCATAACTGACCGTTAACATGCCTTTGATATAGATAATGATCATGCACCATACCAGCGCCAAAAACAGCAGGTAGACAACACCGGGCGTTGCACCCAACAGAGCAGCTGTATGAAAGGCAAGCTGCGAGGCCATTATCACAAAGAACAGAGATGCAATGCGCACATAACCCACGGCTGTCACTCTCAAAGCATTGGGCAGAAATGCGAATAGTGGCCCCAGCAACATTGAGGGCAGGATGGCAAACAGCAGGTTATATAGCGGCCAGCCAAGCAGATCATCACTCGACAGACTCATCTGCAAAACCGCAGCTAGCAAGCTAACAGCGCAAGCAAAGGCGAAGAGTCTCAGTGGCGACGCGGAAAGCCATTGCCCAAGCGTGTCGCTACCTCGTGAAAGATTTTGGGACATCCGAGTCCCCAAAATCGACTCGCCAACGCGACAGCCGTTATGCCCCGACCGTCC
>JAHXHT010000073.1 GCA_025656435.1 Candidatus Thiodiazotropha sp. (ex Gloverina cf. vestifex)
TCGGGGCATAACGGCTGTCGCGTTGGCGAGTCGATTTTGGGGACTCGGATGTCCCAAAATCTTTCACGAGGTAGCGACACGCTTGATCATTCCCTTCGAGATGCCAAGTGAAGTCGAAGTCGAAGCGGCGGAAGTGCCGGTCTTCAAAGCGCGCCTGGGGGTGGCTGACGGTAACTATTCGCTGAAGGTTTCAGAGTGGTTGCAGAAGTCGAAGCGCAAAGGTTTGCATGAATATCTCGAGATGGAGCGGAAGTCCATCGAAGAGGAACGTAAAGCTGGCGATTGAGTAACACAGGTATCCGATGCCTGAACTGATTACCCTGAGAGGGTCAAGAGTATGAATGAAGAAACCAAGACCGATCCCAACGAGGCACTGGCCGATGAGTGGGCTGCCGCACTGGATGAACAGGACGATGACGAGACCGGTGATGCGGCAGCAACAGCCACATTCGATGAGCTGACTGACGAATCGGGTAATGATTCGGTCAATATGGATGCACATCCTCGATGTGCCGGTGACGATCTCCATGGAGATCGGGCGCACCAAGATTAATATCCGAAATCTGCTGCAGCTCAATCAAGGCTCGGTGGTGGAATTGGATAGGCTGGCAGGTGAACCGATGGATGTATTGGTTAACGGCACACTCATCGCGCAGGGAGAAGTGGTTGTGGTGAATGAAAAATTCGGTCTGCGCCTCACCGACATCATCAGTCCATCGGAACGCGTCAAGAGATTGAGCTGATGCTTCGCTGGACTCCACTCCTGCTGTTGATCAGTGACACCCTGCTGGCTGTTGAATCGGCTGAGAAAGGGCTGGGTGTCAAGACAACGCCACTGGGAACCGAGAGCCTGTTTCAGACCGCAGGCGGGCTGTTACTGATTCTCGGTCTTATCATTGGTGGAGCCTGGCTTTTCAAACGTTACGCTCATCTCCCCATGGCCGGCAAAGGCTATGTGAAAGTACTGGGCGGTGCCTCGGTAGGCGCCCGTGAGCGGGTGGTGGTGGTAGAAGTGGAGAATGCTCGTTTGTTGTTGGGAGTTGCCCCGGGTCAGGTGCGTACCCTCTATGAATTACCCGCCGGTGATGCCTTTCAGCAGGAGCTGACTAAAGCTCATGGTGAGGGAACCAGCGATAGGACAGCAGTATCATGAAGACCTGGCTGGTTATTGCCGGACTGTTGCTGAGTAACCTGGTGCAGGCCGCACCCGGTGTCGATGCCTTCAGTGTAGCGACGGATGGGGAGGGTGGACAGACCTACACGCTGACCATTCAGATTCTGCTCTTTATGACCGCTCTGACCCTGTTGCCCGGGGCGCTCATGATGATGACCTCCTTTGCCCGCATCATCATTGTGCTGGCAATTCTACGCCAGGCGCTCGGTACCCAGAATACGCCCTCGAATCAGATTCTCGTCGGCCTGGCTCTGTTTCTCACACTCTTTATCATGATGCCGGTCTTCAACGAGGTGAATCAGGTAGCGGTACAACCCTATCTGGCCGAAGAGATCGATACGGTGCAGGCACTGCAGGCAGCCGCCACGCCTTTTCATGAATTCATGATGGCCCAGACCCGGGAAGACGACTTGGCCCTGTTCGCCCGAATTGGTGATTTCGGCGATCTCGCCGAACCGGCGGATGTACCTTTCAGCCTACTGCTGCCGTCTTTCGCTACCAGTGAACTTAAAACCGGCTTCCAGATCGGCTTTCTGCTCTTTATCCCTTTTCTGATTATCGACATCGTGGTCGCCAGTGTGTTGATGTCGATGGGCATGATGATGTTATCGCCCATGATCATTTCATTGCCGTTCAAGATCATATTGTTTGTATTGATCGATGGCTGGACGCTGGTCTTCGGCACCCTGGCATCGAGTTTTCAAGTTTAACCGGGAGAATCGATCATGAGTCCCGATACCGTCATGTCAATCGGCCAGAACACCCTTGAAGTGGTCGGTATTCTTACGGGTATGGTGCTGCTGCCCGCACTCGCGGTGGGTTTGCTGATCGCCATGTTTCAGGCAGCCACACAGATCAATGAGATGACACTGACCTTTATCCCCAAGCTGGTGGTTGTGGGGTTGGTATTGATGCTGGCGGGTAACTGGATGATTCAGCTGTTGATGAACTTTTCGCTGAACCTCATCGAGAGTATCCCGGAGTTGATCCACTAGGTGGCATCGGGAATCCAATGATCATCAATGAGGCACAATTCAACGCTTGGATGACGGCCTACCTTTGGCCCATGGTGCGAATCGGCGCCATGTTACTGGCAGCACCCCTGTTCAGTTCACGTCAGGTGCCTGTCAGGTTCCGTATTGTGCTGATGCTGCTGATCACCTGGACAATCATTCCAACCCTGCCTCCCATGCCGCCGGCCGATGTGTTGAGTCATACTGGTTTTATGATCATGCTGCAGCAGATTGTGATCGGCGTCATCATGGGTTTTCTGCTGCAGATGGTGTTTGGTGCGCTGGTCTTTGGCGGGCAGGTGGTAGCCTACAGCACGGGGCTGGTTTTTGCTTCCATGGTCGACCCGCAGAACGGGGTGCAGGTGCCGGTTGTCGCCCAGTTCTATCTGATTTTAGCGACGCTTCTGTTTCTCATTTCCAACGGCCATCTGCTTGCAATTGAGCTGGTGGCCGATAGTTTCCAGACACTGCCGGTAGCGATGGATGGAATATCGCGTAACGGATTCCTTGAAATCGTCGCCTGGGGCAGCCGCCTTTTTGCCGGTGGACTGCTGATCGCACTACCCATCGTCGGCGCTATGCTGATGGTCAATATGGGGATGGGTGTCGTCATGCGTGCCGCACCACAATTGAATATCTTTTCCGTCGGTTTTCCCATCACCATGCTGTTGGGTTTTGCCCTCATGTGGGTGACGCTGCCCAACCTGTTCAACGTCTTCAATGAGTTCCTTGATGAATCCTTCCAACTCATCATGCAGACCCTGCGTGTGACGAGGTGAGTGATGGCTGAGAACCAAGACGGTCAGGAAAAAACAGAACAACCGACAGCGAAACGGTTGGAGGATGCCAAGCGAAAAGGGCAGGTGCCCCGTTCGCGTGAACTCAATACCATGGTGGTGACCATGATCGGCGTGATAAGCCTGGTGGTCATGAGCAAACCACTCGGTAACAGCCTGTCGGAGATGATGAGTCAACGCTTTGTATTGACTCGGGAAGAGATCTTCGATGTAAACAGCATGTTCATTCATCTGGGCGAAGGCATCGCACAGGTCTTTCTGAGCCTGACGCCCTTTTTTCTGATGGTCATTGTTGCCGCTATTATTAGTTCTATTGCCTTGGGTGGGTTTTCCATCAGTGCTGAAGCGCTGACACCGAAGCTGGACAAGCTGAGTCCGTTAAAGGGACTCAAACGTGTCTTTTCAGCACGTGGGTTGGTGGAGTTGGTTAAGGCAATGGCTAAGTTCCTGCTCATCGGCGGGATCACGGTTCTGCTTCTCTATACAAGTCTGGATAAGTTTCTCTCTCTGCATGAGATGGATATGAACCAGGCCATCGATCGGCTCAATGGCCTGATTGGCTGGTCGGTAATCCTGATGACCTCGACACTGATTATTATTGCTGCCATCGATGTGCCGTTTCAGCTGTGGGAACACAAGCGCCAGTTGAAAATGACCCGTCAGGAGCTGCGCGATGAGATGAAGGAGACCGAAGGTAAACCTGAGGTTAAAAGTCGTATCCGGCAGCTGCAACGCGAGATGGCGCAACGTCGCATGATGGAAGAGGTACCGAAAGCTGATGTCATCGTCACCAACCCGACCCACTTTGCCGTGGCACTGAAATACGATCCTGAGCACATGCATGCGCCGAAGTTGTTAGCGAAGGGCGCCGACCTGGTGGCAATGAACATCCGCCAGGTGGCACAGGAATCCCGTGTGCCACTGGTTGAGTCGCCGGTACTCGCCCGGGCCATCTACTACCACACAGAGCTGGATGCCTTTATCCCCGCAGGACTCTATATGGCGGTGGCCAGATTGCTGGCCTATGTCTTCCAACTCAGAGCCTATCGCACCGAGGGTGGAGACAGACCAGAGATGCCGGATGATCTGCAGGTGCCGGATGAGTTTAAACATGACGAATAATGTTGAATTTTGAGTTATGAATTTTGAATTGATGAGTACGATGTACGCACAGCTTTTATTGGGTTACATGCCCCCAAACATTTTGGGAGATAGGGCCACCAGAGCGATTCTGGCCATCAGCATGCATAAATAAAGCGCGAGTGAAACGAGCACCTCAATTCAAAATTCACCATTCAAAATACATAATTTTAAGGTAAGAAGATGGACGCCACAGCAATTCTGAGCAATGTAAAGCAAGCAGGGGCCCGCGGTCTCGGTGCTCCAATAGTGCTGGTGATGTTGCTTGCGATGGTGATTATCCCATTACCACCCATCGCTCTCGATATGTTTTTTACATTCAATATCACCCTTTCCCTGGTGGTTATGCTGGTGGTGGTTTATACACGCCGCCCGCTGGAATTCTCGGTCTTTCCCAGTCTGTTATTGATCGCAACTCTGCTACGTCTGGCGCTG
Organism: Candidatus Thiodiazotropha sp. (ex Gloverina cf. vestifex); assembly: GCA_025656435.1. GTDB lineage: Bacteria > Pseudomonadota > Gammaproteobacteria > Chromatiales > Chromatiaceae > Thiodiazotropha. The sequence goes on from JAHXHT010000073.1 coordinate 4,560, forward strand.
AATGTGGCTTCCACCCGGGTGGTGCTGCTGGAAGGTCATACCGGTGGCGATGCGGCCCTTATAAGGTTATCGAGGCCTTCGGTGCATTTGTCATCGGTGGCAACTATGCGGTTGGTCTGGTTGTTTTCCTAATTCTGGTAATTATTAACTTTGTGGTGGTTACCAAAGGTGCAGGGCGTGTTTCAGAAGTCAGCGCTCGGTTCACCCTGGATGCTATGCCGGGCAAGCAGATGGCCATCGATGCCGATCTCAACTCGGGACTGATCAGTCAGGACGAGGCGCGTGAGCGTCGTGATGAGGTGGGCAAGGAAGCTGATTTTTACGGAGCCATGGATGGTGCCAGTAAGTTTGTACGGGGCGATGCCGTTGCGGGCATTCTGATCCTCTTCATCAATATTCTTGGTGGGCTCTCCATCGGTATGGCCCAGCACGACCTCGACTTCTCCACCGCATTGCAGAACTATGTTTTGCTGACCATCGGTGACGGTCTGGTGGCACAAATTCCCTCACTGCTGCTGTCGACCTCTGCGGCGATCATTGTGACTCGTGTAGCCAGCACCCAGGATGTGGGTGGTCAGATCGTCAGTCAGCTGTTTACCAGTCCAAGAGCCCTGTCGGTGGCCGCTACCGTGCTGTTTCTCATGGGAATCATCCCCGGCATGCCCAACTTCGCCTTCCTGACTCTGGCTGCCGCAGCCGGCGCCGCCGCCTGGATGATCTGGCAGCGCCAGCAACAACCGGAACCAGCACCTGTGGAAGAAGCCCCACAAGAGGCGCCTGAACAGCATGATTTGGGTTGGGAGGATGTACAACCGGTCGATCTGATCGGGCTGGAAGTCGGCTATCGACTGATCCCCTTGGTAGACCGAAATCAGGGCGGCCAGTTGATGAACCGAATCAAAGGCGTGAGACGCAAACTGTCACAGGAGCTGGGGTTCCTCATCCCGTCAGTGCATATCCGTGACAATCTCGACCTGACGCCAAACAGCTATCGCATTTCGATTAACGGGGTGGCGATGGCACAGGCGGAAATCCTGCCCGATCGTGAATTGGCGATCAATCCGGGACAGGTCTTCGGTGAGTTGCAGGGTGTCGCCACAAAAGATCCGACCTTTGGTCTGGATGCGGTCTGGATCGAACCCGAACAGAAGGATCAGGCACAGACGCTGGGTTATACCGTGGTCGATGCCAGCACAGTGGTCGCTACCCACCTGAGCGAGATTCTTCATGGCCAGGCCAGCGAGTTGCTCGGTCATGAGGAGGTGCAACAACTGTTCGACATGCTGGCCAAATCCGCGCCCAAGCTGGTGGAGGATTTGATCCCCAATACTCTGCCGATGAGCGTGGTGGTGAAGATCCTGCAGAACCTGTTGGCAGAGCATGTGCCGATCCGTGATGTTCGCCGAATCGCCGAAACCTTGGCGGAGCAGGCACCCAGGAGTCAAGACCCCGGCGTTTTGACGGCGGCGGTAAGGGTTGCCTTGTCACGGGGTATCGTGCAGCAACTTACTGGAACTACTAAAGAAATTCCTGTTGCCGTGCTGGATGCAAGTTTGGAACAGTTATTGCAACGTACCATGCAGTCCTTGGAAGAGGGTCAGGCTGGGTTCGAACCCGGACTGGCTGAGAGACTGCAAAGTGCACTGGGTGAGACCCAGGTAGCCATGGAAGCACAGGGGCAGGAGGGAATACTCCTGGTGGCGGCACCGATCAGGCCCTGGATGGCCAGGTTTGCCAAGCATGCGGCACCTGGATTGCACGTTCTCTCTTATAACGAGATACCGGATAACCGCCAGATCAAGGTGGTTTCCACAATAGGTAACACAAACGCAGAGATGAGACAGGAAGGCTGAGGGATCGATACCTAAACAGGTGCGATCCTCCAGACTGAACCGGGGGATCGCAACTGATGAAAATACGCCGTTTTTTTGCTGCCGACATGCGCCAGGCCCTGCGCCAGGTGAGAGAGGCCCTGGGAGCCGACGCGGTGATTCTTTCCAATAAGAGTGTGCAGGGTGGTGTGGAGCTGGTAGCAGCCATCGATTATGACGAGTCCGCCTTTACCCTGTCGCAGCCAATTTCTCCCCAAACCCAAAGTCAACCTGCTTCGAAGACACAGAGACATGCCACTACATCGGCTGCCTCCCGCGATCTGAATAGAGAGAGCGGCCGCACGACCACTGCCGAAAGATCTACTTCAAAGGATGAGACCAAGCCTCACGTGGAGTGGAGCCAGGATCCTGTACTACGGGAGATGCGCAGTGAGATGCAGGCCATGCGTCGCATGATGGAAAATGAGCTGTCCGAGCTGACATGGCGGGATCTGGGACAGCGGCGTCCACAGACGCAGGACCTGATGCGTCGCCTGATCGGACTGGGACTCGATGCGGCCCATTGCCGGGAACTGGCATTCCGGGTAGGGGATGCAGAGACACCGGAGCAAGCATGGCGTCAGTCCCTTTTCCATCTCAACAGTGAATTACCTATCTATAAAGATGATCTGCTCGACCGGGGCGGTATTGTCGCACTGGTCGGTCCCACTGGCGTGGGTAAGACCACAACCATTGCCAAACTGGCAGCCAAATTCTGTCTGCGTCATGGCAATCGTCAACTGGCATTGATTTCCACCGACAGCTACCGAATCGGCGCGCAGGAGCAGCTACATAACTATGGTCGCATTCTCGATGTGCCGGTACGCAGTGCCGCTTCAGCAGACGAACTCAGCGACGCCCTGCATGTCTTTGCCGACAAGAGGCTGGTGCTGATCGATACGGCAGGCATGGGACTCCGCGACCTCAAACTGTCAGAACGGTTATCCTTGATGACCTCAGGGAATCATCCGATCAAGACGCTACTGACCTTGTCTGCAACCACTCAACGTTCTGCACTGAGCCATGCGATTCATTCCTTCGCGGCTGCCCAACCTGTAGCCGCAATCATTACCAAGGTCGATGAGGCTGCTGAACTGGGTGGTGTTTTTTCCGGCCTGATGGATGCAGGACTACCGCTGGCCTACATGGCGGATGGACAGCGGGTCCCGGAAGATATCCATGTGGCAAGCGCCAAGCGAATGGTCAGTCAGGCGGTCGAGATGTGTGATGCCAATGCGTGTCGACCTGATGAGGATTATCTGGCGATGGCCTTTGGAGGAATGGGTGAACATGCGCATGTCTGAGCAGATTGAAGACCAGGCCTCGGGACTCCGTCGCATGGTGAATCCGGATCCGGTCAGAGTCATAGCCGTCACCGGTGGTAAGGGCGGTGTGGGCAAGACCAATATCGCGGTCAACCTGGGTGTTGCCATGGCAGAGATGGGACGCCGGGTGATGTTGCTTGATGCTGATCTGGGGTTGGCCAATATCGATGTGGTTCTTGGGCTGCATGCCAAGCAGAACCTCTCCCATGTGATGAATGGTGAGTGTTCGCTGGAAGAGATCATGGTAACCGGTCCCAAAGGTTTGAAGGTCATCCCTGGTGCTTCGGGTATACAGCATATGGCAGAGATGAGCCCGGCAGAACACGCAGGTCTGATCCATGCCTTCAGTGAAGTGGCCAACGATGTGGATGTATTACTCATTGATACGGCAGCCGGCATCTCGGATCTGGTTGTTAGCTTCAGCAGGGCAGCTCAGGAGCAGATCGTCGTCGTGTGCGACGAACCGGCTTCGATAACTGATGCCTACGCGATTATTAAACTGCTCAATCGGGAACATGGCGTCAGCCGTTTCCGCATCCTTTCAAATATGGTCAAGAGCGTGCAGGAGGGCAGGGACCTGTACAATAAAATGTGCCGGGTCACTGATCAGTACCTGGATGTTATGCTCAGCTACATGGGTAGCATTCCGTTCGATGAACAACTGCGTAAGGCGGTGAAGAGCCAGAGGCCGGTGGTCGATGCCTATCCGAGGGCTCGTGTATCACAGGCATTCAAGAATCTGGCCAAGAAGGCCGATAACTGGCCTGTACCCACAGGAGTCAGTGGAGATCTGCAGTTTTTCGTCGAACGTCTGATTCAATTTTCAAGCCAATACGGGGAGATTTGACGGTGAACGGTTTAGCGACATACACCGCCATGCAGGAAAAGCAGAACTTCGATGACCTGGTGAATCAGCATGCCGGTCTGGTGAAACGGATCGCCTACCATCTGATGAATCGGTTGCCGCCGAATGTGCAGGCGGATGATCTGATACAAGCCGGTATGTTAGGTCTGCTGGAGGCGAGTAAAAATTATGATCCGACTCAGGGCGCCAGCTTCGAGACCTATGCGGGCATCCGTATTCGCGGCGCGATGTTGGATGAAATACGACGCAGCGACTGGACGCCGCGTTCGGTGCATCGCAAGGCACGCATGGTGGCCGAGGCGATGCGAGCGATTGAGAACAATGAGGGACGTGACGCACGTGATGTGGAGGTCGCCGATGCACTCGATATGACCCTGCATGATTATCACCAGATTCTCAAGGACTCGACGGGTTGTCGTATATTCAGTCTGGATGAATTAACGGCCGTGAGTGACGGACTGCCGTTTCAAATGGAGGGTGGTGCTGATACGCCATTTGAAGGATTACAGAAATCGGCTTTCAAAGAGGCTTTGGCAGATGCGATTGCTGGCCTGCCGGAGCGGGAGCGTCTGGTGATTGCCATGTATTACGATGATGAAATGAATCTGCGGGAGATCGGCAGTGTGTTGGGTGTCAGTGAATCCCGTATTTGCCAGATACACAGCCAGGCCACGCTACGTTTGCGTTCACGCCTCACCGAGTGGCTCTCCCTAGGGAAGCTCTGAACGAATCGTTTGTCAGCGAACGTTTCCTCTCGCTTGCTTCAAAACTGCCATGAGCGAAGAAAAACAGTGCA
>JAHXHT010000074.1 GCA_025656435.1 Candidatus Thiodiazotropha sp. (ex Gloverina cf. vestifex)
TCGGGGCATAACGGCTGTCGCGTTGGCGAGTCGATTTTGGGGACTCGGATGTCCCAAAATCTTTCACGAGGTAGCGACACGCTTGACGCTTTATGCCAAACATGTCGGTATGCTGGAATACCAACGCTTCTCATCACAGCTATAGTTCAGTAAGGGTGGATTTTGGACGGGAGAGTAAACACGTCATGTTTTCATTTATTAAACGCCTGATTTCGACAGACAAGGGTCATAATTCTGTCTACTCTCGTGATGAATTGGATAGCCACATCGACATGGCAGTGGAGCATTTCGATTCCCGCCTGAAACTGATCTCGGGTTATCGTAAAAAGCTTGCGCCGGCGGTTGAACAGGCGCTCATATATGCTGATGCTTTGATTGCACGGCTTCCAGACATCAATTGATGTGAATCTCAAGGCCTATTCTAGTGATCCTCGTGTTTATGCCTATTTCGATTCGGTCGATCAAATAGAGCATCTCTTCAGCCACTCACGGGAGTTTCGTGAATTTGCGAAAAAACCGGAAAGTTTTTGGCTCACGCATGGGTATGCCTTGATGGTGATGAGCCGACAGGAAAAAAGTGTGCTGGGCCATGCGCAACGTGGGGATCTGATACAGAGCGAGGTCATGCAGCAAGTGGTCAATTTTACAGGGCACCAACTGGTGAAGCCGTCGGATTCTGAGGAGGGTGTCAGGTACGACTTGCGTGAGCGCGCCTTCCAACATCTGGTAGCTGAAGCTGTACTCAAGGTAGCCAGACATACGGAGGAGAAGGCTGATCTGGAGCGAGAGCGTATCCATCTAAAGATGGCGCTGAAGACCCTGCAAGCTGAACATGGTGCGTTGGATTTTGTGGCGGAGGAGGCCCATCAGACTCAGCACAAGATCGGCCAATTGGGAAAGCAACTGGCAGAGGTCGAGTTGAAACACGATAAAGCCTCGAGAGGGCTGGAGACCATTAACGAATATCTGGAACTGTTGATTAACGTCCTTAATCACTCGGATGAGTATTGTGGACTTGAAAACAGGTCAGACTGCCTGGGGCACCATAACGTCGTGGTTGATCCTGATGTTGGCAGCGAAATCCCCTATGCCGAGATCCGCATCGGGGAAATGCAACGCTATGGCGTTATTGTGAAATACCCCTTGAGTGAACTGAAGGAACAGAGCCGTATCGCGAGCCGGATGCATTCCATCTATGGGCACTGATAGTCACAACGGCGTTGGCGGCTCAAATCAAATTGGCGATTTCCAGCAAGTTGTTGTCAGGGTCACGTAAGTAGATTGATAAAATGGGGCCTTCCGCGCCGGTGCGTTCAACCGGGCCTTCAATCACTTCAACCTGGCAGGATTTTAAATGGGTGATGACCTCAGGGATAGTGGTGTGTGTCAGCAGGCACAGGTCTGCAGAGCCCGGCGTAGGTTTACTAGCTTTTGGCTCGAATTCCTTACCTTGTTCGTGAAGGTTGATTTTTTGCTGGCCGAATTTCAATGCTTTTCGCCCACCGGCAAACTCAATGACCTTCATGCCCAATACCGTTTCATAGAAGCGGCAGGTAGCCTCGATATTTTCTACAGTCAGCACTAGATGGTCGAACTGTTTGATTTCCATTTCATGTAAAAAAATTTTGTCTCAACGATCGGGGTCGTCATTCATGTGCTGCTCACGGGGACCGAATTCAGCCTCCATGTGCTCCAGGATTAAACAACGAATGCGATGCTCGAGGGAGCTGTCGAGTTCATCATGCAGCATCTGTGAGATTCGGCCGACAGTTTCTGTGATGGCCGATTCCACCGCCTTGGCGACCATCGGACGCAGGTCCTGCACTAACTGCTCAGCAATGCTGTCGCGCATGGAGAGAAGTACTTCGTCATATTCCGGTACCTGAACCTCAGCCTCAGCCTCAGCATCTTTCGGTGCTTCTTCTTCGAAGGTGATGTATTCAGACTCGATCTCCAGCTCTTCCGGTGTGACCACATCTTCAAGCAGAGGGATATCGGAGTCCTCGGTTTTCTCTGTCTCGTGGTTGTTCATTTAGCTGATGTCATGTTTGTTGAGGGGATAGCCCCTGTCCCGGTAGAAACGAAATCGCTCCCGGCCCGCAGTGACGACCTGGGGCTCTTTATCGATGATCTCCGCAACCCTTTCAAAGCGACTGAAGAAAGCCGGTATGGCGGCCGAGAGATTAATCAAAACATCATGTTCCTCTGCACCAGCCTCTTCCTCATGGGTAATGATGACAGGAGTGACGGCAGGCTCACAATCTCCTACAGTGCCATGGGGAATAAAACTGCCCTGGCGAAACGTCCACAATAGACGGTCCATGTGGCGAGTCTCCTCGACGGACCCGGTGTGAATGAGAATCCGGCGTCCCTGATGATAGATCTTCTCACTCAGGCGGCAGGTCAGGGTGTAGCGATTGCCACTGGACCTCTCGTCGAGTACATAGAAGTCTACCTGAGTCATCAGTCACTGTACCCGCAGCGTTTCAGAAGGAACTGACTCAGCAGAGGCACTGGACGTCCGGTAGCACCTTTGTTTGCACCGCTCCTCCAGGCTGTTCCGGCAATATCGAGATGGGCCCACTTGAATTTTTTCGTGTAACGAGAGAGAAAACAGGCTGCGGTAATGGTGCCGGCGCCTTTGCCGCCGATGTTGGCCATGTCGGCAAAGTTACTCTTGAGCTGTTCCTGATACTCGTCCCACAGGGGGAGTTGCCAGGCTCGGTCACCTGCATGGTCTCCCGCAGCAAGGACTTCCGTGGCCAGATTGCTATTGTTGGCCATCAGTCCGGAAGCCTGGTTGCCGAGGGCAACGATACAGGCGCCGGTCAGGGTGGCGATGTCGATCACTGCCGCTGGCTCAAAACGCTCACTGTAGGTGAGGGCATCGCACAGGATCAGACGACCTTCGGCGTCGGTGTTGAGGATCTCGATGGTCTGGCCCGACATGCTGGTGACGATGTCGCCGGGTTTGTTGGCATCACCATCCGGCAGATTTTCCGAAGAAGGGACGATACCGATCAGGTTAATCGGTAGCGCCATCTCCATGCAGACCTGCATGGTACCGAAAACACTGGCCCCGCCGCACATGTCATATTTCATCTCGTCCATGGCAGCAGATGGCTTGATGGAGATGCCGCCGGCATCGAAGGTCAATCCTTTGCCTACCAGTACCACAGGTTTGGCGCCCGGTTTACCCCCCTTGTATTCCATGACGATCAGTTTGGCAGGTTGACGACTACCGCGGGAGACGGAGAGAAGCGCACCCATCCCAAGCTTCTCCATCTGCTTCTCTTCCAGTATCTGAACTCTCAGTTTATCGTAACCGCGTCCTAGCTTGCGTGCCTGATCGGCAAGGTAGCTGGGGGTACAGATATTACCGGGAAGGTTGGATAGATCCTTTGTCAGGCTGATGCCATTGGCTATCGCCTCGGCGTGAGCCAGTGCCTTGCGGGCCGCCTTCAGCTGGCGACGGTCATGGATGAAGAGGCCGAGGCGCTTCAACGACCGCTGACTTTTCTTCTTTTCACTCTTGGTTTCTGTGTACTGATAGAGGGTGTCCTCAGCCTGCAAGACGGTTTCCCTGATGATTTGGTAGAGGCTTTTGTCATCCATGTCCACTTCGCAGAGCCCGCAAATCGCTTCAACCGGATGGCTATCATTGAGAACTTTGACCGCACCTGCGATAGCCCCGGCGTATTGCTTCATGTTAAGTTCCCGCGCCTTGCCAAGGCCTACCAGCAGGATACGTTCTGCGGTGACTCCCGGCACTTCGTAGACCATCAGCTGCTGTCCGCTGTTGCCGTCCATATCACCACGCTTGAGCAGTCTGCTGAGATGGCCCTTGCTGGCCTTATCCACCTGCTGTGCAAGGGGGGTCAGCTGACGGCGTGAGAAGACACCCAGAATCAGGCAGGCTGTGCGTTGTGTGGACGGATCGCCGGATTTAATGGTGTATTCCATGAGTACTTGGACCTCGCGGTGAAAATAAGTTTTTGTCGATGATCGTTATCTGTAGGATAAACAGGGTCGTCCGCAATATCTGCGTTTGTTTATTGCGGGAATTTTTAACCCGGTAACTCAACTAAGTCTACCGAAAGTAAAACAATTTACCATCGTCCAATGATCAGGCTCATCGACCGTTATCTGCTGACAGAAGTGCTAAAGGCGCTATTGGCGATCTTGCTGGTGTTGATGCTGATCTTAATGAGTAACAGTTTTATCAAACTGCTCAAAGAGGTCGCATCGGGTGAGCTGAATACCCATCTCCTGTTCCAGGTGCTGGGTTTGCAAATGACTGGATATCTTGCCCGGCTGGTACCACCCGCTTTCTTCTTTGCTGTGCTCTATGCTGTCGGACGCATGTATCGGGACAGTGAGATGGTTGCTTTGGAGTCTTGCGGTGTGGGGGGTATGCGCCTTTACCGGTCCTTGCTATGGGTGGTGGTGCCTGTGGTGGTTTTGACTGCATGGCTCTCCCTTTTCGTACAGCCCTGGGCCAATCGAGTGAGTGCCGAATTGATTGCTTCTCAGCAGGGACAGTCGTCTGAACTGGCAGGTATCAGTGCTGGGCGATTCAATGAGTACAGCAAAGGCGAACTGGTGCTTTACGTGGAATCGATGGCGAGCGATGAACGACGCATGAGTAATGTCTTTGTGCAGCAGCGGCGACAAGGGGTGTTGAGCCTGATCAGTGCCAAGAGCGGCTTTCAGCAAATCGATGAGACCTCAGGAGATCGCTATCTGGTGCTGGATGATGGGTTTCGTTATGAGGGTAATCCTGGGCAGTACGACTACCGGGTGAGTGAATTTGATCGATATGCCTTACGTATCCAGGACAAGGAGGGCGGCGTGATCAAGCGCAAGAGAAAGCTATTGAGTAACACCGCACTGCTGGCATCAGATTCAGTCGCGGACCATGCTGAACTCCAAGTCCGATTATCTCAGATTTTTGGCCTGCTGGTCTTCACCTTACTCAGTCTTCCCTTGAGTCGCTCCTTGCCGAGACAGGGACCCTTCGGGCGCCTGGTGCTGGCATTCATTCTCTACACGCTCTATCTCGGTCTGCAGGGGGCGGCAGAGCGCTGGATGATTGAAGGCATGACACCTAACTGGCTTGGTATCTGGTGGGTGCATCTGACCTTGGCAATGGGAGGTATTCTGTTGTTGATACCCGATACGGGATGGTATCGAGGCTGGCAACGTAAATTCCGTCGGGGCATTGCATGATCAGTCTGCTCGATCGTTATATTGGTCGTGCGGTGTTATTGAGCATCACTGGCGTACTTGCCCTGCTGTTGGTGCTGATCGGTTTTTTCGAGGTGGTTTCCGAACTCGAAGATGTGGCGGGTGGCTACACAACCGCCAAAGCATACACATATGTCGCACTGACACTCCCTCGCTATACCTATGAGATCTTCCCCCTTGCTACCTTATTGGGCAGTCTGATTGGATTAGGTGCACTGGCCGGGAATTCCGAACTGATGGCCATGCGTGCAGCCGGGGTTTCCATTGGCAGGATCGTGCTCGCTACACTGAAAAGCGGCTTACTGATGCTGCTACTGGTGCTGGTGATTGGTGAAAACCTAGCACCTCGTGCTGAGTTGCAGGCCCAACGGTTGAAAATGGAAGGCCTGTCGAATCAGATTATGTTGAAGACACGCTTTGGCTTCTGGTCCAGGGACGAGAATGCCTTCATCAATATTCGTCAGATCATGCCCAACCAGGTGTTGGTGAATGTGTCTGTTTATTATTATGACGACGAGCAGCGTTTACAACGGGCGCTGCATGCGAAACGCGCCGTCTATGAAACATCGGGCTGGGTACTGGAGTCGGTGAGAGAGAGTCGTTTCAATAACGATCGGATAGAGGTGAAGAGAAGTCAACGGATGCCCTGGTCGACACGGTTGGAACCATCCGTACTTGACGTGGTATCCGTCAAACCGCATATGCTGGCTGCCTGGGACCTTTGGCGCTATATCGATTATCTCAAACAGAATGGTCAAGCCGCGCAGACCTATGAGGTGGCGTTCTGGGGGAAGGTCGTCGCACCGGCAGTTACGCTGGTTATGCTGTTTCTCAGTATCCCCTTTGTCTTCGGTTCCCTGCGCAGTGTCGGTATTGGCCAGCGGATTTTCATCGGGGCGATGATCGGTATTGTCTTTTATCTACTCAACAGGGCCTTTTCCTACCTGGCTGTGGCCTATAGCTTCAATGCCTTGTTCACAACACTCCTGCCGGTGTTGCTCTTTTTCGGCTATGCACTCTGGAAGTTTCGCCGGGTCGGCCAATAGGCTCAGTGCCAGCTCAGAGTTAATTCGAGTCCGAGATAGTCAGCAACCACAGGGTTGAGACGACTCTCGTAAGGATCATTCTGTTGCCACGATTCAGTGGTGGTGATTGCCGGGCTCCGATAGAAGGAGCGGAACTCCAACTCACTCTCAACACCCACACCAAAAAGGTTGTCGGCCATGGCGTTGAGGGTTCCCAGTGGGTCGGTAGCGATCAGGATGGTCTTATCCCAGCCGCTGAACGCATTCTGGCTTTTGATCTCGCGGCGTACATCTTCCAGGTACCAACCCAGCGCGGAGCCGAGTACCGGTGTGAAGATGACGTCTTGGATGGAGACGGGTTCAAACAGTGCTTCCAGCCCGAATTCGTAGATCGATGAGAGGGTGAATGAGTACCAGAAAGCACCAGTTTCCGTCAAACCGCGTTCACGACCTCGGGTGTAATAAGTCATCCCCCAGTAGGGATGCAGGATGTAGTTGATGTACCACTCGTCCGGGTCCCACCTGGGATGGGTGACGTTATCCTTCCATTTTTCGAAGGTGTATTCTTCTTTCTGCTCCTCGGTCCACGCTGAGACACTCTCCGGCAGGACATACAGTGCGCCAACAATGAAGAACTGATAGCCGAAGAAGTAGGCGGTGTCGCGCTTGAGACCATCCCAATCTGCCGGACTCTGATCGTCCAGCTCCCGTCCGAAACCATGAGGCCTGGATGGTGCGCCGTTGAAGGGCTCATCCCATTCCGCCCCAGCCTGGCCCAAGCGCTGTGCCTGCAGCGTAGATGCCAAAATCTGGCGATCGACTTCTGTCTCATAGAAGGAGATATAGCTTTCCGGTAACCACTCCTGACAGTGGGCGGTTCCTGCATGTAAGAGCGCGCAGGCGGCAATCAGATAAATCTTCATCTTATCGTGCCACATCCAGGCTGTGGTCTGCTTTGTTTTGGCTCATCAACACCGCTGATCTCTCTGTCTTATGAAAAAATGATCACAAATAGCCTTGACCAGGGTTGGCATCTCAGGAGACGCTATCTGGAATTCTTCTTTTAGAATATGAAGTTACAAATCATCCCCCAACGTGGCGGGAAGAATGTGGCAGGGCGGGATTATAACCAATCGACAGAGATCGGCCACCTATGGATGCGATTTCAGTGCGATAGAGCAAGGGAATGGAAAAATCTGCCGGTTACCGCTGCTGTTGGGTTAATCCTATCTCCCACAGGGAGAAGGGACGCTTAGTTCCGGGGTTGTATGTTTGACGTGCCCCCCTGACCCTCATCAACGCGATTTTCTTCTGTAGCAATCGGTTTTGACGAGCTGAATTGAGTTAACAGGCGCTAGATATTTTTCAGTTTTTAGGTTCACTCTTACGGAGATTTTCGAGATTATCCAACACCCGTTGGGCCCGCTCGATCTTTTCCCGTGCACGCTTGTCCTGAGGGTCAAGAGAGAGTGCGGCATGCCAAGTCGCTTTGGCACCCTCGATTTCACCTTCCCGGTAGAGGCGATCACCGGCTGTGAGCAGATGTTCCAGATAGTTTTTCAGCCGGGATTCGACACTGCTGAGCAAGATCTTGGCGGATTGATTCTTGGCGTCTTCCTTTAAGACGATTTTAAGAATGCGCCTTGCCTCCGTCAGTTGACCCGATTCGTTATACCTCTCCGCCTGTTTTAAACGTTTTTGATTGCGGTGCTTCCGGGCCATCTCCCGTTGCGCATGTTCCATGGTTTCTGTTTGCTTTTTATGTTGCTTCTGCTCATCCAGCAGATGCTCAATCAAGCGCTCATCCTGTTCGTCTTCTTCCAGGGAGAGTGAAAGTGTCAGACAGTCTTTGGCCAGTGCATTGTTCTTTTTGAAATGCCGCCAGCCACATTCTGAGAGGCTCTCTCTCAGCAGGTGAAGCTGATCCTGCGTTTGTTTTAGTTGGCGACTGTATTCCGCGTCTAGCGGATTAGAGCGTATCAGCTGTTCGAAAATGGGCACCTGATTTTTTAGGGCGGAGGTCCTGCTAATCAGGAGTTGGTCTTTCAGTTCCTGCTCCAATACTGTTTGCTGCAGTCTGATTTCCCTGAGCGTTGTGGTATAGAGCTCGGCCTTGCCATCCAGGCTGATGGCTTGCTCGAGCAGGCTGATAGCCTGGCCGTAACGCCCCTTGGCCTCTAATTGTTTGATGGCTGAAAAGGTGTCTTTATTTGGCGTGGCAGTTGTAGGCGCAGTCTGCTTGGTTTCCAGTAGCTGGCACCCACTGAGCAACAGAAGGCTGAGCAGAAAGGACGAGTTAATCGAAGTGAGATTCATTCAGCGTTCTTATGCAGGATGTGGGACATGGTTCGCATCAACCATTGACCAAATTCTCGCGAAGGTGTTCCCGCGATGGAGGGTTTTACCAGATTTTTTCTGCCTCTGATCTTAAGCGCGGGCTGTTGGTGAAGATCCACGATATCCGCGACACCGGGGAATTCGGCCGTTGTTTCGCTCATCATAATACCGTCAGCCGGTGCTGCGCCACAGAGTCGAGAGGCGAGATTGACAGTATCGCCGACCACAGTGTACTCCAGGCGATCGGGAATACCGATGTTCCCCGCCAGCATGAGGCCACTGTTGATACCGATGCGCAGCATGATGGGTTCCTCTCCTTTCAATCTGCGTTGTTTATTGATATGTCTGACCATGGCCTGAATCAGCCAGGCACAACTGATTGCCTGGGTGCCGTGTTCTTTATCGGGTTCAGGGACACCAAACAGTATCATGGCGCTATCGCCGATGAACTTGTCAACAACACCACGGCAGCGATGGGCCGCATCTGCGATAGCGCCGAGATAGAGATTCAACAGGTCGGCAACCTCGTCTGCGGGCAGATCCTCCGAGAGCTGGGTGAAACCGACGATATCACAGAACAGCACGCTACCCTCCATCTCCTGGTTGGGCAGGCGGTTTTGAGAGAGGTTGGAGAGAATCCTCCAAGCGTGTCGCTACCTCGTGAAAGATTTTGGGACATCCGAGTCCCCAAAATCGACTCGCCAACGCGACAGCCGTTATGCCCCGACCGT
>JAHXHT010000075.1 GCA_025656435.1 Candidatus Thiodiazotropha sp. (ex Gloverina cf. vestifex)
ATGCACTGTTTTTCTTCGCTCATGGCAGTTTTGAAGCAAGCGAGAGGAAACGTTCGCTGACAAACGATTCGTTCAGAGCTTCCCTAAAGGATATCCTGCTGCTGTTTATCTACCTGGAGTTGGGCGCCATGGTGGGAATCTACTTCAAGGCCCGTCGCCTGCCGGTGCAGTTCCTGATCTATATCGCTATCACCGCTCTGACCCGCATGCTTACCATCGACACCAAGGCCATGGCGAATGAGACCATTCTGACATTAACGGGTGCCATTCTGATGTTGACGGTGGCGATTCTGGTCCTACGCTATTCTCGCAGCCGTTTAAAGGTCGAGGGTGAAGAGCTTTAACTGACCCTAGAATTATTCAACCCTTTTGCTTTTGCTTGGCCTTGATCTCCACGGCACGCACCTGCTTTGCGACCTGGTCCAGCACACCATTGACGTATTTGTGTCCCTGTTCGGCACCGAAAACTTTGGCTAATTCGACAGCCTCGTTGATAACCACCCGGTAGGGAACCTCTGTTTTATAGCAAAGCTCATAGGAGCCGAGTCTTAATATCGCTCGCTCAACCGGGTCAACACTCTCGATTGCCCGATCCAATGCTGGCTTGAGGAACTCATCCAGATCACCAAGGTGTTTGGCAACTCCCTGCAAAAGGTCCTGGAAGTAGGTGACCTCGAAACCGTCGAGATCCTGCTCCTCGAGAAATTGATTGGTGATCTCCCCCACATCATGACCGACCATCTGCCACTGGTAGATGGCCTGTACCGCATGACGGCGAGCCTGGCTGCGTTTTTTACTCATTAACCGATCTGGCGCAGGAGGTTGACCATCTCAATGGCGGAAAGGGTAGCCTCTGCCCCTTTATTGCCGGCCTTGGTGCCTGCTCGCTCGATGGCCTGCTCAATGGTATCCACTGTTAGCACGCCGAAAGCAATCGGGACGCCGTGCTTGAGGCTGATCTGGGACATACCCTTGACACACTCACCCGCCACATAGTCGAAATGCGGTGTGCCACCGCGTATCACCGCGCCCAGGGCGATGATGGCATCGAACTCCCCTTTAGCCGCGATCTTCTCCAACGCCACAGGCATCTCAAATGCACCGGGGACTCTCACCAGTGTGATGTCTTTCTCACTGGCGCCGTGTCGTTTCAGGGTATCAATGGCCCCATCAACCAGGTTCTCTACGATAAAACTGTTGAAACGCGCAGAGACCAGACAGAAACGTGCCTTCTCAACAGTCATCGCCCCTTCAATCGTCTTAATACTCATCATGCTCACCCTGGAACTAATCAATAAATTTTAAGGATAGTGTCTAAACAACATACTTATGAAAACTGGGATACGGTTTTGTGTTGCCTGTCTTCAGGTCCCCGCCACGTATTCCGTGACTTCCATATCGAAGCCCGAGAGTCCGTGAATACTCTTCGGCGCGCTCAGTACCCGCATCTTGCGTACACCAAGGTCGGAGAGTATCTGTGCACCCACGCCGTAGGTTCTCAGCTCCTTGCTGTTATCTTTCTTGATGAATTTCTTATTTGCTGTATCCACGGTCTGCATATCCATCATCCGCTGAACGATCTCACGAGGTGAGTCGTGATTGCGCAGTATCACGATAACGCCCTCACCTGCCTCTTCAATCATCTTCATGGCATTTCTCAAAGGCCAGCCACACTCCTGGCCGTTCGCCTCGAAGAGATCACATAAGCTGTTCTGCATATGCACACGCACCAGTGTCGGCCTGTCAGGTGAGGGGTGACCCTTTACCAAAGCCAGGTGCAGCTCGTTGTCTACCACATTCTGGTAGGCGGCGAGGCGAAAATCTCCGTAGTTGGTGGGGAAATGGCACTCGCTGACCCGCTCAACAGTCTTCTCATTGCTGACTCGATATTGGATCAGATCCGCAATGGTTCCTATCTTGAGATTGTGCTCGGCGGCAAATTTCTCTAGATCCGCCCGTCTGGCCATGGTGCCGTCCTCATTCAGGATCTCCACGATGACTGAGGTGGGAGAAAGACCGGCCAGTCGAGCCAGATCACAACCGGCCTCGGTATGACCGGCACGTACAAGCACACCACCCGGTTGTGCCATGAGGGGAAAGATATGCCCTGGCTGCACCAGATCCTGAGGTTGTGCATCCGCAGCCACCGCTGCCAAGACGGTCGTGGCGCGATCCGAGGCGGAGATACCGGTTGTCACCCCTTCAGCCGCCTCGATAGAGACTGTAAAATTGGTCGCGGAAAGCTCGTCGTCCGTCGTTACCATCAAAGGCAGGCGTAACTGAGTGCAGTGTTCTCTGGTCAGGGTCAGGCAAATAAGGCCACGGCCGTAGCGCGCCATGAAGTTAATTGCTTCAGGTGTCACACTCTCGGCGGCCATAATCAGGTCACCTTCATTCTCCCGGTCTTCGTCATCCATGATGATGACCATCTTTCCCTGTTTCAGGTCTTCGAGAATCTCTTCAGTCGTATTCAGCGCCATAAACTTCTTCGGTTTTGTTCAGAGTTAACGCGCTATTCTATCAGAGCCCGCATGGGAGGGCATCCGATTATCATCTGTCGAATCCCCCCAAATGACTCCACCTTTCCCCGCCCTGTGTGATGGAATCGTGATCATTTCGTGACCTGGCCTGGAAACGAAAAGACCAGACTCTTTCCTACAGCCTGTCACGTATAGGCTTATCACTGAGGAGATCACGATGAAAAAAACTTTATTAGCCCTTGTTTTGTCAGGTGGGCTGCTCGCCAGCAGCAGTCTGCTTGCCCAGGAAGTGAGTATCAAAATTACCAACCTGACCAATGCCACCTATTTCACACCACTGTTGATCGCAGCACACAATAAGCGTACCCACCTGTTCCAGCTCGGTACTGAGGCTTCCGCACATTTGCAAGCGATGGCCGAAGGTGGCGACACCTCCGGCCTCATCTCTGATGTGGAAGCGGCTGGCGGTCAGTATGTCGATAACCCGGCAGGTGGTCTATTGCCTCCCAGCGGTGTGGCTGAGGCTGTGATCGATGTACACGGGAGACACTCTCGCTTCCTCTCAGTAGCAGCCATGTTATTGCCTACTAATGACGGACTTGTCGGCCTGGACGGACTCAGAATACCGAAAAAGCGCGGTACCTATACCTACTATCTGCGTGGCTATGATGCCGGTACCGAGGCCAATGATGAGATCATTACCGGTGGAGGAATGCCCAACACACCAGGCATACCGGCAGGTCCGGGTGGCAATGCCGGTGTCGGCGGAGTATCAACAGTGGGTCCAGATCATAATCCCACTGTGCATATCCACCGTGGTGTGATCGGCGACGATGATCCAGCCGGCGGTCCCAGTGACCTCGATGCCCGAGTCCATACATGGCAGGGACCGGTGGCAAAACTGGTTATCCGGATCACAGAACGGGACGATGACGACTACGACGATTGAAACTGAGTAAACAGTAAGATTCGGTACGGACATCGGAGTTGGTTCGAACTCCGATATCTGATCGAAACCCTTCGGGTTCATGAAGATGATAGGAGCGTTCTGTTGACGATCAACTGTCGACTAACGGATGAATCCCTGTGATTTCAGCAACGCTTCAGTCACCCCGCTTTTATCAGGATTTGCTGCCTCTTCGCCAAGCATCAGCCGCTCTAAATATCTGGCAATCAGATCGACCTCCAGATTGACTTCAGATCCCGGCCGATAGCTATCTATAATGGTCTCCTGCAGAGTATGGGGCACGATGTTCAGTACAAAATTCGCACCCTGTACACTGTTGACCGTCAGACTGACACCATCGACGCAGATGGAACCTTTGTGAACGATATATTTCGCCAGTGTATTAGGCGCCTTGATGACAAAACGGATCGAACGGACATCGTCCTGCCGTTCAAGCACCTGACCAACACCGTCAACGTGACCGCTCACCAGATGACCGCCAAGCCGGGTATTGAGTGTCAGCGCCTTCTCCAGATTAACCCGACTGCCAGGCTTTAACCGATCGAGCGTGGTAAGAGAGAGGCTCTCCCTGGACACATCGGCACTGAACCCTTTTTCAGAAAGTGCCACCGCTGTCAGACAGACACCGTTTGTCGCAATACTGTCGCCTAACAGAACATCAACCAAGTCCAGGCTGCCGGTATCCACAGACAGGCGTACATCCCCGCCCCGCTCAGCGACCCCCTCAATTCTGCCAATAGATTGGATGATACCCGTGAACATACTTACTCCCCTCGCTCGACAGCAGGAACGGCCGTGATGCGCATGTCATCCCCTATCTGACGCAAATCGGTAACCCGCAGAGGAATGCGGTCGCTCATGTGCAGCAGTTCAGGCAGATGAAACAGTCCCCTGGCGCCACTTCCCATCAGGTGAGGCGCAAGATAAACCAACAATTCGTCGATCAACCCCGCATCCAGCATGGCACCTGCTAAAACTGCACCCGACTCCAGCAGTACCTCATTGATCTCCTGCTCAGCTAGTAGACTCATGACTTCGCGAAGATCGAGTAAATCGTTATCTAGCGGCAGCGTGACTATCTGTGCTCCTGCAGCCTCCAACGGCGCCGCATTGAGACGGGCATCTTCACCACAAATCAGCAGTACAGGTCCCGTCTGATTCAGCATATTGGCTGATGGTGAGGTCTGTAATTTGGGATCGAGGACGACTCTGAGTGGCTGGGGAGGCGACAATCCTGCCTCCAACCCCAGCTGTTTTGCAGTCAGCCGGACATTCATCGACGGATCATCCGCCTGCATGGTGCCAATGCCAGTGAGAATAGCGGCGCTACTCGCTCGAAGTCGATGTACATCCTCACGAGCGGCCGCTGAGGTGATCCACTGGCTTTCACCACTGGCCATTGCCGTTCTGCCATCCAGACTCATGGCCAGCTTACATCGAACAAACGGCATTCTCTTACGCATGCGTTTGATAAAACCGGGATTGAGCGCCTCGGCTTGGGCCTGCATCACGCCTTCCACCACCTCGATACCAGCCGCGCTCAACTTAGTAAGCCCTTGGCCGGCTACCAAGGGATTGGGGTCAAGCATAGCGGCGACAACCCGCTTCACACCTGCCTCAATCAATCCTTCAGTACAGGGTGGGGTGCGACCGTGATGACAACATGGCTCCAGGGTGACATAAGCTGTAGCGCCTTTTGCCTCAGCACCCGCAGCTGCCAGCGCATTTCGTTCAGCATGAGGCTCACCGGCACGCCGATGATATCCCTCATCAATGACCTTGCCCGATTTAACCAGTACACAGCCCACACGCGGATTCGGGTGGGTAGTATAGCGCCCCTTGCGCGCCAACCGAATAGCACGAGCCATATGGCGATGATCACTGTCGCTGCTCATTTATCCTTGTCCGGCTCGTTGAGCAGATCCAACTGATGACGACGAGCTTCAGGACCAGGCTGCTGCTCAAGGCGTTCGATCTCTTCACGGAAGGCGTTGACATCCTCGAATTTTCGGTAGACTGAAGCAAAACGTACATAAGCCACCTGATCGAGTTGCTTCAACTCATCCATTACCATCTCGCCAATCGCAAGAGAGGGGATTTCGCGCTCTCCACCGGCCATCAGTTTTCGGGTGATGTGATTGATCGCCGTATCCACAAGATCTGCACTGACCGGCCGCTTCTCCAGTGCCCGAGTCATCCCCGCCCGCAACTTCCTGCCATCGAAGTGGACCCGGCTACCATCCTGTTTCACTACCCAGGGCAGGTTGAGTTCCGCCGTTTCATAGGTGGTAAAACGCTCTTTGCAGACAGTGCACTCGCGACGTCGGCGAATCTGGTCACTCTCTCCCGCCAGGCGAGAGTCGATAACCTTGGTGTCTTGGGCTCCGCAGAAGGGACAGCGCATGATTAGGAATTATAAATTATGAATTTTGAGTTTTGAATTCTCAGTGCACACCACACGCAGTCATGGCTTCCATTTGGCAAACGGTACAATTCAAAATTCATAATTATCCGGCGTAGACCGGATACTTGGCGCAGATCTCCAGGACCTTTGCCTTGGTGTCATCAATCACTTTTTGCTCGCCGCGACCATCGATGACATCACACATCCAGCCAGCCAGATTAATACAATCCGCCTCACTAAAACCCCGAGTCGTTGCGGCAGGTGTACCAACACGGATACCAGAGGTCACAAACGGAGACTGCGGATCATTGGGTACGGCATTCTTGTTGACCGTGATATTGGCTGCACCCAACCATGCATCTACATCCTTACCGGTGAGCCCTGCCTCAATGAAGCTAACCAAAAACAGGTGGTCATCGGTACCTTTAGATACCACATCATAACCTCTCTCCATAAAGACCTTGGCCATGGCGCGGGCATTTTCGATAACCTGTAACTGGTAGGCTTTGTATTCGGGTTCCATGGCCTCTTTGAAGGCCACGGCCTTTGCGGCGATGACATGCATCAACGGTCCGCCCTGGGTACCGGGAAAAACCAGAGAATTGAGTTTTTTCTCGATCTCTTCATTGGCCTTGGCCAGAATCAGGCCACCCCGGGGACCACGCAGGGTCTTGTGGGTTGTTGTCGTGGTGACATCAGCAATATGCACCGGGCTGGGGTAGTGGCCGGCAGCAATAAGACCTGCCACATGGGCCATATCGACAAAAAGGTATGCGCCTACCTCATCAGCAATATCGCGAAAACGCTGCCAATCCACAATCCGTGAGTAGGCGGAAAAGCCGGCAACAATCATTTTCGGCTGATGCTCACGCGCCAGACGCTCGACTTCTTCGTAGTCGATCTCACCCGTATCCGGGTTCAATCCATACTGTACGGCATGGTAGATCTTACCGGAAAAATTGGGCTTGGCACCGTGGGTCAGATGTCCACCGTGGGCGAGACTCATGCCAAGCACGGTATCGCCAGGCTGGCAGAGTGCCATATAGACAGCGGCATTGGCCTGAGAACCCGAATGGGGCTGCACATTGGCGTAGTCGGCATTAAATAATGCTTTGGCGCGATCAATGGCTAGCTGCTCAGCGACATCCACGTTCTCGCATCCGCCATAGTAGCGTTTGCGCGGATAGCCCTCAGCATACTTATTGGTCAACACAGTGCCCTGCGCCTGCATCACGCGGGGACTGGTGTAATTCTCAGAGGCGATCAGCTCGATGTGCTCTTCCTGACGACGCTCTTCGGCTGTTATCGCCGCCCAAAGCTCGTCGTCATACCCTTGAATCTGCATACTCTTCTTGAACATCTCGTTTCTCCGCCACAGGAAAACGGTGAAATATACCACCCAACGTCGTGAAAGAATACGACCTTTGCTCCCCCTGAAAAGAATGGAGAATGTTGCCGGGAAAAAGCGCCTGTTCCTGGCCGACCTAACTTGGGCTTCTCAGCAACAGTTTAAGGTTAGAAACGATCTCCTCCCGATAACCCATCTGGTAGGTCAGAAGAATCCCCACACAGACAACAAGCAGCATCGCGAGGGAGACACTGAATCCCACCACTTCAACCCGCCGCTTGAGCATCAGGTTGCTGGTCCACACACGCGATACCTGTCCGAGAACGGGAAATCCGCTCTCCTTGTTCAATAGAGAGGTGTCGTAGTAGACCGGTTTGAATTGTGATATCAGAAATGCCACACCACCACCCGCTGCGAGACCGAGCACGAGAACGCCTAAACTCAGTAGAATCCGCTTGGGGCCAACTGGCAGCAGAGGTACTTTCGGTGGCTCCACAATACGGAATTTGACGTTGCCCCCCGCTTCATCCGCCTGCTCTGACATTTTTGCAGATTCGAGACGCTGCACCAATTCCTGGTAGTTCGTGCGGTTGATTTCGTAGTCTCGATTTAGCCGGGTCAATTCCGCCTCGGCCTTCGGCAGCACATCCAGTTTCAGCTTCAGCTCATCAATTCTTTTCTGGTATTCACGCTGACGCAGGCGGATAGCCGTCAGATTCACCTCGGCTTGCCGATATGCGAGCTTCAGCTCTTCCAGTGCAGTTGAAATAGTCTGGTTTGCGGGAGATGCCATGACTACCACGCCTTTTTGTTGCGCCTTCAACTCAGCAATGGTCGACTTCAATTCCTGCACATCCGGATGTGCTTCCGTATAGCGTAAAAGTAGCTCATCCAGACGCGTCTCCATAGCAAGAATACGCCTGCCTGTCGGTGTCTCTGCAACCACTTGCCCCTGTCGGCGGCGCTCGTTCTCTTCGGCTTCCGTACGCTTATACTGGCGCTTGAGTTCGTCTCTTCGAATCTGTCTCTCTTTCAACTCGAGATCGATATCCTGCAACTGGCTCTGGGCCGTTTGCAGCTGACTGAAGACCCCTCCACTCTGTCCAGGCATGGTATCCACGTTTCTACGCTTGAACTCAGTCAACCGGCTTTCCGCCTTTACCAACCTCGCCTCATAGTCCTTGATTTGTTCAGTAAGAAATTTTTGCGCGGTATCAGATTCAACACGCGTATCACCTAGTGCGGCCTCAACGAAGATATTCAGCAGGGTTTCCACTACCTTCTTTGCCACATAAGGATCCTTGTACTCGTAGCTGATGGTATAGAAGTTTTGCCGACGCTGGGTTTCTATAGAAACTGTTTCCCGCAGCTGGTCGATCATTTCCTGCCGCTCTGTGACCGTTGTCGCTTCCAAATCTAAATCTGCCTCTCGCAACACCTTTTCCAGGTTCTCGTTGTTGAGCAGCGTGCGGGACATCAGCTGTAGTCGCTGCCCTAAATCTGTCTGTACCGCCAATCCCTGGAGTAAGGGGCGCAGAACGCTTTCAGTATCAACATAGACCTTTGCCTCTGATTGGTATTTATCTGGTGTTATAAACACCATCCCCCAACCTAACAGGGTTAACAGCCAGGCAATCAGCAATGCCTGCCAGCGAAATCGCCATGCAGAACGGATGTGGTCTTTCAGCGTGACAATCAGGTCATTCATCGTG
Source organism: Candidatus Thiodiazotropha sp. (ex Gloverina cf. vestifex) (assembly GCA_025656435.1). GTDB lineage: Bacteria > Pseudomonadota > Gammaproteobacteria > Chromatiales > Chromatiaceae > Thiodiazotropha. Next base: position 8,912 of record JAHXHT010000075.1, read on the forward strand.
TTGCTTCAATCCTTAAAAAATTCCGCTTCAGGGAATAGGTGCTACTTCGGCCCAATGGAGGGGATCGAATATATGAGAATCGCAAGAAATTGTACATCATCAGGCAGAAATCAAGCGTGTCGCTACCTCGTGAAAGATTTTGGGACATCCGAGTCCCCAAAATCGACTCGCCAACGCGACAGCCGTTATGCCCCGAC
>JAHXHT010000076.1 GCA_025656435.1 Candidatus Thiodiazotropha sp. (ex Gloverina cf. vestifex)
GTTGTTTGCTTCATGGGGTCTATATAATGATTGGCCTAGAATGTGCACCATTATCCCTCAATCGATGGATTCGTTCAGAGCTTCCCTAGTAATATTGTTCTTTTATTTCTAGTTGTCGTCGAAGACGTATAGAAGAGATAGATGGTCATTTATAGAAAAAACTTGTTACCAGATTTGCACCAGTAAATTGTTAAATTAGGGCTTTATGGCGCTGCTTAAGGCAGGAAATGGACGTTGCGAGCATTGTGAGATATTAATTAAAAAAGAGGTGTAGTGCGCTTGGCCAGATTACGAATCACCTGCTGTGTCCAACGGCCAGCGTCGCAGAACCCGATACCTCGGCGATCCCTCTGCCCCACCCCCTGAAACCGCCAGCACAAAGTCGGTGGCAGGCCACTCGATGGATGGCGCTATGCCGCCAGGACCGATACTCTCCGCCTTACGATGCAGGGTAACATGCGGCTTGTACTTACGACGCTCCGGCTCGAAGCCACAAGGAATCAGGCTGTTCTTTAGATCAAATACCAATTGACTCAGCGGCTCGGGAGTTTGTTCCGGCCCTGCCCAGAGAATCCTGGGTCGCAGCCAATAATCGATTCGGTCGAGATGGAGCGTGAACGGTCTGCTACGTATGCCATCTGCCGCATCATTGATACATCGAAGCTGTGAATCCGTTATCTGTCCTAGAAACACCAGTGTCATGTGAAGATCGCTCGGATGGTGAGCACGGCCCTTAGAAGTCATCCGGCGGCTCATCGCTGAGATCTGAAGACGCACCTCATCATCAGGCCAAAGGGCGAAGAAGTAACGACCGTCACTCATGTAACATCTCGTCGAGCCGCTCCAACAGATAACCGACTGATTGCCGCCTGACCTGTTCCCGGTCACCTTCGAAAATTTCTCTGCTGACCTGGGGTGTGGCACCCCGCCGTTGCCAGGCAAAGCAGACAGTCCCCACCGGCTTCTCTACGGAACCACCACCGGGACCGGCAATACCACTGACGGCCAATGCCAGGTCCGCACCACTCTCTGTCAGCGCGCCTCGCACCATTTCAGCGACTGTCTCCTCGCTGACGGCACCATGCGCCATCAGTGTGTCGCTGCGCACTCCCAGTATCGACTGCTTGGCTTCATTGCTGTAGGTCACATAGCCTCTGTCGAACCAGGCACTACTACCCGGCAGGTCGGTGAGCACTTTTGCCAACCACCCCCCTGTGCAGGACTCCGCCACAACCAGGCGCAGCCCCATTTCGCTCAGTCGTTTGGCGCAGCGCGCCGTCAGTGCCTTGATAGCGTCATTCTCACCCATCGTGCAATCACTTTGTCTTGACCTTGAGTGTCTTGCCTTTTTTCAGCTTTTCCTCTTCCGCCTGCCAGGTAATACGCAGGTTAATACGGTGCCTGTCCGTATCCTGAGTGGCCGTTACCTTCAGCTGCAATAGACCATCCGGATTGAGGATCATCTCATCCTCTTCATCACTGAGGATCAGCTTGCCCTTACCGACGCCTTGTGTAATCGCCTTGAGGATGGCCTGAATCGACTCCCGATCCTGCAGTGATTCGTGGCGGAAATTTTTTTTACCCTGTCGCATGAAACCTCACTTATCAGACAATGGATGCAGGATCGAAGACCTTGATGCGGGGGTAGTCAGTGCTGACTCCCATCACCAGTCGGTCCGGATGAAAGAGGGTTACTGCGGCACCCTCTCCCGCCAGTCCCTCTTTTTTTCTTGTATGGCGGTCGATGGTTGCATCGCATTCGAAGTTCACCATGCCCTTGCGCAGCATGATGCGCTGTCCATGATGCCGATTGTCATGACCATGAACGATGACATGGATCCCCGCATCATGCATCAGCTCAACCCCTTTACGTGTCAGCGGCATGTCCACATCCCGGTATTTCGTACGGATGCTGTTGGCCAGCGGTCCATAGTAGAACTCGAAGAACTCATCTTCTTCCACATGCTCTATGAACTGCCTGTTGAGATACTTGACACCTTTTCGGTTGATCAGTTTGGCCGTCCTGTCATCGATCCCCACGTGGACAAAAAGAAATGACCCGCGTCGATAGGCCAGACGCATACGCTCGAAAAACCAGCTGAACTCCCCCTTCTTGGCCAGAAACAGCGATTGCCATTTGAGCGCTGCTGCATAGACCTGACGCAGGGAGAGACCGGCCGCCTCGCAGTCAGTCTCAAAAGCCTCGATCTTTTCACGCAGCCGTTTGACCTCCTTGGCCGCCCGTTTATCCGGCATAATCCAACTGGCCAGCTTTGGGAACTCATCGAACCATCGCTTCGGCGGATAGAGCCGGCGACGGCAGGTGCGGGTTGGCGGTATACCTTTCAGCGCACTTTTTCCTTGCAGGTGCTCATCGGCGATCTCCCGTAACATCGGGATCGCTTTGCTGCCCATACGAATAAAGAAATGATCGTGCCTGGGGTCAGGTTCCATGCCCACAGCGGCAATGCCGAGCTTGATACGGATATCATGGTTACCGGCCAGGATTCTGACCCGTGCACCCTGCTTGATCAATCGGTGTATGACTCTCAGAAACCTTAGATTGCTGGGACCCTTATCGAAACAGTCTCCACCGATCACGAAATTGGCCTTACGTCCGACGGATGTCAGCTTCAGGTCACGATCACTCGCCCCTGTCTTCTTCACACCACCGGAAGCCACCAGCGAAGCAATAAAGGCATCCGCATCGGCATGTAGATCGGAGAAAAAGAAGAGCCGGCGTTTCGGCCAGCGCCAGGAGTCCTTCTGCAAAACTTCGCTGAGCAGCCGCACTGTGAAGCTGCGCTGTCCTCTCTCTTTGGCCACAGACTGTTGCTTGCCCAATAGCCAGAGCTCATTCTCCTCCGGCAACTCCGCATCTATCCACGCTTGTCCCCGATAAACCGGCAGGCGTTTCTGGTGGAACCGGTTGATACCGTTGACAGCCTTAGTCGGCAAAAGACTCCCCTTTTGAGCGGACTTTCCACTCACCGGTCAGGTGGTGCCAGTCACTGACAAATCGCCTTTCAAAAAACACCGGACGGCAGTGATGCATGCTCAAGGTGGCAATCTGGTCGAACGCCATGACACCCAGATGGTGCGCAGCGTGGCGAAAGGCGGCGCCATGTCCCACAAACAGCTTGACCGTATCCTGCTCAACCTCGGTCTGCAGTTCGGCAAGTCGATTGTCGATATGGGCAGCGACTCGTTGCCCCGCCTGCATGAGCGACTCGGCACCCTGCAAGGGAAGCCGAAAGTGGCTATTGGATTTCCAGTCGGCAGGCAGATCATGATAGCGGGGATCCGATTGTATGACCCTTTCGATCTGCTGCAGGGTCAGATTGCAGCCGGCACCGAGACTGCGTTCAGCCAGGTCGTCAAACTCGACGATCTAGGTCGATTGTGAAGTCTCCCTCAGCAGTCCTCGTGCGATCACTTCTGCCGTCTGATAGCCACGCAGCAAGCGCGAACTGTCGATAACCGGATGCAGCGACCAACCGAACATGGTGAGAACGCGTTGCAAAAGGCCAACCGCCCGTTGCGCCTGCTCAACACCATGTTGGGTAAGTGGAAAGGGCTGCAGTGCGCTTGGGGTGTTAGGTAGTTGATGATAGTCACCGTGTCGCAGTAGCGCGGCAATCACTCTCGGTGCCTTATTCATTGCCGCTTTTTCTCAACACGGGAAATTCATCATTATTTATCCGTTTACTCTGTGTAGGGTGCGGCCCTGCCGCACCAAAAAAACTGTTTCGCTCTCCGCTGGTCAGGTCAAATCACCCAAGTACCAAACCCTAACCTTCCAACTGCTCCGCCAAGGCCTGAATCATCGGTTTCAATTCCGACTGCTTGACTCCTTTCATCGCCTGCTTGGGACTCAGCCATTCGCGCCCTCGATGGCTCTCCTCCCACGACGCTTCAGGAATAATCTTTTTTACCGCCATGGGGTAGACCTGCACCGTACAGTCGGCGCCCCACTTTTCATATTTGTAGCTACCCAAGGCCTGTTCTCCGACCTCACCTTCGACACCCGCCTCTTCAAAGGCCTCTTTGGCAGCGGAAGCCTGCAGACTGGTCGCCGGATCACTCACCCCTTTGGGCACCACCCAATGTTTGCACTTGCTGGATCTCACCACCAGAATCTCAAGCTGACCGTCGTTCATACGATAGGGAATGACCGATGACTGGTTATAGTAATAGGCGGGACGATCACGCATCTCCTTGCCATTGTGGTCGGGGAAAGGAAACTTCTTCGGCAGGATACTGGCGCGGGTAATACCGATGAGTTGACCGTCACCCGCCTTGAGATCATCCCAGCTATCCGGTAATTCAATCACCGCCAGGGTGGCGGTTGGCAGTAACTTACCGTCACTGGGCAGGGGGATATGTTTACCCTCCAGATACTCGGTCAGCTCCTCCAGCCCGGGATTGTGACCCACCAGCATAACCTGCCTGGTCTCCGCCGGTACGTCGGCAAGCACTTTCAGCAGATCGTCCACCCGGGCAGCATAGACGCGCCGGTCGCGGGCGATGGCACGGGCATCGAGCCCCATCGCCTTGGTCGCTTTCTGCGCGGTTGTGATCGCACGTTCTGCGGGGGAGCTGATCACGAGGTCGGGTAGCAGCTTCTGTTGTTGCAACCAGACACCCATGCGCTGGGCACCCCGCTTGCCGCGATCTTTCAGGGGCCTGGAAAAATCCTCTACCTGTTCGCTCCAGTCCGACTTGCCATGCCGAAGCAGCATAAGTTCACGTGGCATCCTCTTTATCCTCTTTTGGGTCTGTTAACAGGCCCTAGTATCACCAACGGTTGAAACAGATCTCTGTCAATTGTGCGAAATCCATTCGACCCGTTACCTCGAAGACCGCGACATCTTTGAGTAATTGTAGATAAGCCGACTCGGGCAGCGGATCATCATCCATCAGAAAACGCCCGGCACTGTCCTGATAGAAAGGCCCGGGTGATTTCATCAGTGCAGGCAACAAATCTTTTCTTTCTGCGAGATCTATCTGTTGCAGTGTCACCGGACCATCAGCTGTGTGCGCCCAATTGAGTATCAACAGACCATCCAGCATTATGGGTGTCGATGTATCGATGCGTTGGGGACCGTAGAGCCGTGCCACATCCACATCAAATTTCTCTTCCAGATCCCAGAGTTCTTTTCTCGGCAGCTGATGCAGAGTCTCTCTTCTCTCCTCAGGGATCAGGGTGGCAAGTCTGGGATTGTTGATCACGGTCCCCGGGTTGATGCGTGGCAACTTGGGGATGCCGACAGCCTCTACGCCGGAACCCTTTGCTTTCAGGAAAAGCCTGTCATTGGTCAGGTAGCAGCTCTTGGGATGCTCCATCAAGTGCAGCATCAAGGTCGACTTCCCATTGCCGGAAAATCCCGCAATCGCCAGTGTCGCATCACCCAAGCTCAACCCCGCAGCATGAGAAATCAGCCAGTCCTGCTGCTGAAGACGGTTCATGACCTGGGAATTGATGAAATTGATCAGCTGATTATCGTTGGCCATACAGGGACCGGCAGCGATGCGATGGGTCTCGCTTTGCAGAGACAGCATGCCAGTGCGCACCTTCAGTACCAATCGCCCGTCCGGCAGATCGAAATAGGCGTCCTTGCGCCCCTGCTTGCCGGGCTCCCGACGCCAATCCTTGAAAGGCAGATGACCGTCAATCACCTCATGGTCGATGGCAATAATCTCTATCTGCTCGCTAACCGGCGTGTCCAGCAGGTGAGAGAAGTAGTCTTTCAGACGATCAAGTAAATGCTGGCTGTTGGATCTGATGACCAGACCCAAATCACCGACGGCAAGTTTCAGCGGCTCTTCACAAAGCAACGCCTCGCGCATCATCAGTGGAACCAGGGTGGCCACATCTTTCGGCACCGGCCAGATCGAAGCACCGCTCAACTGCCTATCTCCTTAAGTATGTAGTCCGTATAGAGGGCAGCGGCATCTATGCCTATGCCCTTCAGAGCACCGTGAAATCCACCAAAGGCGGAGACCTCGAAAACCACCGGCCCCCGTTCCGTTTTCGCCACATCGACAGTAGTAAAGTCGAGTCCGAAGATTGCCTGCGCCTTGGTAGCCAACTCGACCAATTCCTCACTGGCTTCATGGCCAGTATAGTGACCACCACTGAGAATGGTGGTGTTCCAGGCCCCTGCCCGGCCGACTCGGGCGTAGGTACCAAGATACTCGCCACCGAGAAATACCATACCCAGATCCTGACCTGGCAGATGGAGTTTTTTCTGGATATACATCACCGGGTTTTCTTTCTGGAAAGCTTCAATCTGCTCCTGCATTTTGGCGGGGCCATCGTGGGTATCGATCAACGTCATACCGCGTGCCTTGGTGGAGTAGAGCGGCTTGAATACCGCCGATTCGAAATCCCACACGGCTGAGGTGGCTGACGCAAGATTCTCGGTCACCCGTGTCTCCGGTATGGGAATGCCAGCATTGTAGAGCGACATGGTGCAGCTGAGTCGGTCGATCAGGCGGATCATCGACTCCACCGGGCTGAAGACACGCACCCCTGCCCGCTCAAGCATGCGCAACATCTCAAGGCGGTCCAACACATCCGGGCTGTAGACCTGGTTGATCTTCTTCACCACCAGGGCATCCAGTTGGGTCAGGTTCCAGTCATGATAGTAGAGGTTGCCGGTATCGAGTTGAGCGTACACATCCGCCATATCAATCACCAGACGAAAGCCTGTCGCAGCCTCCACCGCATCGGCCAGCGCCTCGGTGGACCATTTGCCGGGAATACCGACGACACCGATTCTTGGTTTAGCCAACAAAGATCTCCTGTATAGGGGTTTTGAAGGGTTTGTTCTCCGCCTCCGACGCCAGCAATTTTTCCATTAGATAGGCAGCACGGTAAAACATCGCCCGTGACAGCGACTTATCCAGAATAAAGCGGGTCGAGGTGGTGAATGAGCGGATCAGGCCCAGTGCCAGACGGATCTCGAAACTCTCATCATTGGTCTTGCGGGCAAACTGTCCGGCAAAGCGGTAGAAGGCCCGGCAGAGCTCTACGATCCGCCGCCTGACCCGCGGATCAAAGACCTGCAGACGATAATTGGAGACCATAAAGACCGTGACATCCTGCAGATAGTCCATATAGCGGGAACGGTGCAGATCGATGAAGTTGATACGGCCCTCCCCCGGATCGTAGATGATGTTGTCCACATTGAAGTCACCGTGAATATAGACCGAAAACGGCGCCTTCACCCGGGATTCGAATGCTCCCATCTTCTCCAGCAACTGATCGAACGAGGGCAATCTTGCCGATCCGATCCGGCTGGCCGGCAGCTTGAACTCGGGGTGGATGGTATAGACATCCTCCATGCGCTTGGCCAGCTGCTTCATATATCCCGCCGAGACAGTTTTTTTACTGCGGGTCTCCAACCACACGCGCTTGAGCGTCTGTGTCAGATGGTCGAAGGCCTCCTGCAACAACTCGTCGGAACCGTGCAGCAGGATCTGCTCGAAGGTCTCACCCGCCAGATGCTCAACCAGCAAAGCGGCCGACTCGCCCCGCTTCTGGTAAGAGAGTATCTTCGGTGCCAGCCCGGGGATGATCTCATGCCAATCCTTGAGCCGCTGCTTCTCCTCTTTCAATTTACGCTTGCGTCCATCCTTGAAAATGGCGTCATAGCCACCCTCACCGTTGCCGGCAGTGACCGCATTGATGGCACTGCCGGAACGTGTCTCAGCGATCTTTTCCACCTGGACCTGACCGATATCATCCACCGACGTCAGTTGATCGATTGAGGCATTCAGTGCGTGGTAACGCTCGGTATTGAAGTGCTGCCCCATAGAGGCGGAGATGATCGCCTCGCTGATGCGCAACAGGGCATCACCCATCTGTTCGATACGGTGGGCAAGCAGGATCAGAGAGATGCGATCCGCCGGCCGCTTCTCCTTTTTCAGTGAACGGATACCATGGGCAAGCTGCTTTTGGTAGATCTGGTCGAGACGCTGTTCCACCTTACCGATCTTCAGGGCCTGGCGGGCATCCTTCTCAGTCAGGGCCGACTCGATCAACTCCACACCGTTACTGACCCGCTCCAACATCTCCAGGTAGTCCTTCACCTTGAGCAGGCTTTTGTCCTGCAGATGGGTACCCTGCAAAACAGCATCGCGGCACAACTCGGAGATCCGCTCAAGATGCGTGGCGATTGACTCCACAGTGCGGAAACGTTGTAGGTCCGCATCCTCATCGTTACCCGCCGCCAACTCCTTCAGGCAGTGATTATGGATACTCAGGCGGAGATTCTCCACATAGCCCTGACGATCCAACAGGCGGATGGGAATACTGGCGGTCGGCAGGTTCAGATACTCTTTTAACAGACCGAGATGGGAGCCGGTCTCCGCCAACAGGAAGTGAAGGTTTTCCCGGATACTCTTTGGCAGCGTCATATCAGTCGATCACACCCAGGTAGCCTTGTGCGCCCTCTTTAATGAGACTCGGCAGATGACGCGCAAGGTCTTTCGGAAACAGTGCCACTTCGCTGAGCTCGGCGATCGGCAGCCAGACCACATCCACCTGATGCTTATCCGGATGGGAACCGGAAGCGGGCTGGTAATCATCCTCAACCTCACAGGCGAAATAGAACTCAATCACATGTCTGACGGAGGGAAAGGTCTTGTCCCGCTGTTTGAAAAAGTCCGCCACCGAAAGCAACGCACCGACCTGAACCCGAGTGCCGATCTCCTCTTCACACTCGCGGATCAATGCTGCCTCCATCGTCTCCTGCACACCACCGGGCAGTGTGTACCAGGTGCCACGGGCATCCGCCCATTTCTTCTGCATCAGCACCGCACCCTCGCGCACAACCACCGCACGTACTGCATTGCGAATCTGCGGCTCCAGGCCCTCGAGTGGGGAAACGTGATTCACAGGTCGGTCATAATGAAACAGCCGTGTGACAGATTCAAGCGTGTCGCTACCTCGTGAAAGATTTTGGGACATCCGAGCCCCCAAAATCGACTCGCCAACGCGACAGCCGTTATGCCCCGACCGTCC
>JAHXHT010000077.1:0-3514 GCA_025656435.1 Candidatus Thiodiazotropha sp. (ex Gloverina cf. vestifex)
AACAGTCACAATTACGGCCATACAACCGCGCCTACGCCTATCGGGGACTAATCGCCTCGGCTTTCAGCCTTCCATGGCGATCAGCGGTTGATGTAATGCACCCCGGATCGGATCGAGGTGAAGCTGAAGCCCCAACTTCTCCGCCACAGGCGCCAGTTGTCCGGTCAGATCACCATGCGCTTGCGCACTCCCCACCATCATCATGATGGTAAAGTTGCCGCCAAGACGTATCATCGAAGTCTCACCGAGATTGAACCCGCTCTGGTATAGCGCATCAGTCACCTGAGCCACAATGCCGGGCTGGTCTTCACCAACCAGTGTCAACATCTGCCAATCCATCAATCACTCCTCGCTTTATGGTATTGCCTACTTCTGGTCGAGCCAGATGAGTGATGCCATTCTACCGGTCACACCCTCGCGTCGATAGGAATAAAACAGCTCCGTTTGTGTCATCGTGCAGTAATCACCGCCTCCGACATAATTCACACCTAAACGTGCCAACCTCAGCCTGGCCAGTTGGTAGATGTCCGCCAGCCAGTGGTCATCACCATGAGGCATGAATGCTGCTTCATCACTTGCAGAGGAATCAATAAAGGCCTGACGTACCTCTGCCCCCACCTCAAAGACATTCGGCCCGATCGCGGGTCCCAGCCAAGCCATAAGGTCAGCGGGTGATGTATTCATACGGGAAACAGCCGACTCGATCACTCCCGCCGCCAGTCCGCGCCAGCCGGCATGTACCGCGCATACCCGATGTCCTGAACGGTCCGTGATCAACAGGGGCAGACAATCAGCAGTCAATACCGCACAAACCACACCAGGCTGATCGCTGAAGACAGCATCCGCCTCACAATCTGGGGTCTCAGTGGCACTATCGGCCACCCGGCAACCATGAACCTGGTTTAACCAAAACGGGTCATCCGGGAGTTGGTATGCCGCTTTCAGCAGCGCCCGGTTTCGGGCTACAGCTGTTGGATCATCACCCACATGCTGTGCCAAATTCAGACTGTCGTATGGGGGCAGGCTGACGCCACCCTGCCTGGTTGTGATCAGGCTCTTAACGTGGCCGGGTACAGGCCAATCGGGGATCAGTGGGGTGATCATTCAATCATATCCGTTTCGAGGGCCTCAATCAGATGCTGCATATCCTTAGGCAGCGGCGCCTCCCAAGTCAGGGTTTCCCCGCTTTCTGGATGGACCAGCGCCAAGCGCATGGCATGCAACGCCTGACGCCGGAAACCACGAAGCGTCTCGACTAGGAGATCGCTGGCCCCGGACGGCAGTTTCAATCTTCCACCGTAGAGCGGATCACCGACGAGCGGAAAGTGGATATGCGCCATATGTACACGGATCTGGTGTGTGCGACCTGTCTCCAAATTGACCTTAACATAGGTGTGAGCACGATAGCGCTGCAGCACACGATAGTGAGTCACTGCCGGCTTTCCAGTCTCGATCACCGCCATGCGCAGGCGATTGACCGGATGCCGTGCTATAGGCGCATCGACCCGCCCACCGGCCGTCATGACTCCCTGGACCACAGCCCGATACTCACGTTTGACGCTACGGGCCTGCAGCTGTTGTACCAAGGCATTCTGAGCCGGCAAGGTCTTTGCCACGACCAACAGCCCACTGGTCTCCTTGTCGAGCCGATGCACGATACCTGCGCGGGGAATCTTCACCAGCGGCGGATGGTGTCCCAGCAAACCGTTGAGCAGCGTTCCATTCGGGTTTCCGGCTGCTGGATGTACCACCATGCCAGCGGGTTTGTTAACCACCAGCAGGGCTTCGTCCTCATAGACGATATCGAGCGCCATGGCCTCTGCCTGGTGGGAAACCTCTGCTTCCAGGATCGGCCGGACTACCACCAGTTCACCGCCCCATACCTTGTCTTTGGCCCGACAGGAACGACCGTCCAGCAGGACATGCCCCAGCTTGATCCATCGCTGTAAGCGGCTACGCGAATATTCTGAAAAATGCTCGGACAGTAACTGATCCAATCGCACGCCCGCAGATACCTCCGGCACTCGCAACTCAAGCGGTTGAACTTCTGGCGGCTGTTCGGCATCAGATGTCATGGTTAACCCTCAAGAAGCGGTTTCCGCTATACTCACGCCTCATTACGAAATCACAGTTAGACAGTTCCGGCCAATGACCTTCAAACACCTGCTCGCTCTCCTCATTTCACTTCTGATGCTCGCTGCCTGTGCGGTACCTGACTTGCAGGACGAGACCAAGGGTTGGAGCGCCAGTCAATTCTATTCCGAGGCCAAAGAGGCCATGCTGGACGGTGATTACGATCAGGCGATCAAGTACTACGAAGGTCTGCAGGCACGCTTTCCTTTCGGCCCCTACGCCACCCAGTCGCAACTCGACTTGATCTACACCCACTATAAAAATAACGAGCCTGACTCGGCCATCGCTGCAGCGGACCGCTTCATTAAACTCAATCCACAGAATCCCTTCGTCGATTATGCCTACTACTTGAAGGGCCTGGCCAACTATAATCGAAACACCAGTCTGCTCACACGGCTGATCTCATCGGACCCATCGCAAAGGGACGCAGGTGCAGCGCTCTCTTCATTCAACGATTTTGCCGAACTGGTTCGCAGATATCCTGAGAGTAAATACTCCACCGACGCCAGACAACGGATGCTCTACCTAAGAAGCAATCTGGCGAAATATCAAATTCACGTTGCCCGATACTACATGAAACGCGGCGCCTTTCTGGCGGCTGCCAACAGAGCCAATCGGGTTGTCACAAATTTTCAACGTACGGATGCGGTACGGGAGGCTTTGGAGATCATGGTTGACGCCTATACCCGGCTCGGCATGACCACGTTGGCGGAAGATACCGGACGTGTTCTTGCACTGAACATTGAGAATGGCAACCTGGATGTCCCAGTCACGACAGAGGATGACTCTGGTTTTCTCTCCACTATCCTGAGCCCACTGAATCTAGATGATAAGTGAGCCGACCCAGGCGCACAGACGGCTAGATCTAGGTAGTCAAATAGCGGTTTCGTTCTCTTCTCCGGTACGAATCCGGATAACGCGCTCTACAGTGGAGATAAAAATCTTGCCGTCGCCAATCTTACCTGTGCGCGCAGCATTGGTAATCGCATCGACACAGGCATCTACCTGATCACTGGCGACAACCATATCAAGCTTCACTTTTGGTAAAAAATCAACAACATACTCTGCACCACGATAGAGTTCAGTATGTCCTTTCTGGCGCCCAAAACCCTTCACCTCAGTAGCCGTCATGCCGGTAATCCCTACTTCAGAGAGCGCCTCTCTCACATCCTCCAGTTTGAAAGGCTTGATGATTGCTTCAACTTTCTTCATATCGTCGCTGCTCCCAAATACAAGCGTGTCGCTACCTCGTGAAAGATTTTGGGACATCCGAGTCCCCAAAATCGACTCACCAACGCGACAGCCGTTATGCCCCGACCGTCCTGCGTCCGCCACGATTCCGTATTGCACATTGCAGCAGAGCTGCTTGTGCACTACTCCA
>JAHXHT010000077.1:3524-9017 GCA_025656435.1 Candidatus Thiodiazotropha sp. (ex Gloverina cf. vestifex)
CTACGGCGTTTCGGATGCGCTCTCTGTATGCCCTACATCGTTCCCTAACAGTCACAATTACGGCCATACAACCGCGCCTACGCCTATCGGAGACTAATCGCCTCGGCTTTCAGCCTTCCATGGCGATCAGCGAGCGAATGTTATTATCTTACCATCGCGTACAGAGCGGGGAGTTTAACGCCCGACGGCCAATCGCGTCCAATCCATTCGGGCCTGGTAACATTAGTATCCCTTCCCCCAAGTCAGGGGATAGCGGCGGTCACGGCCGTAAGCCCGGCGGGTTATCTTGACTCCCGGTGGCGCCTGACGTCGTTTGTACTCGTTACGGTCCACCATGCGAATCACCCGCTCCACCGTGTCGCGTTCGTACCCAGCGGCTACGATTTCATCAACACCCTGATCAAGTTCGACATAGCGTTCCAGCACGGCATCCAGCACCACATAATCCGGCAGTGAATCACTATCCTGCTGATCCGGCGCCAACTCCGCTGATGGCGGCCGCTCGAGAACACGTTGAGGTATGACTGGCGAAACTCGATTACGGTATTCACACAGCTGATAGACCAGCATCTTGGGGACATCCTTGATAGGTGCGAACCCCCCCGCCATATCACCATAGAGAGTCGCGTACCCGACTGACATTTCGCTCTTGTTACCGGTGGTCAGCAGGATACGTCCCTGCTTGTTGCTGATCGCCATCAGCACAATGCCCCGGCATCGGGCCTGAATATTTTCCTCTGTGACATCCGCAGGTTTGCCGGCAAATGCTTCCGACAACATGGAGAGAAAGGCCTGAAAAGCTGGCTCAATGGGGATTGACCGATAGGCAACACCCAAAGCTTCCGCCTCTGCGATCGCATCCTCATTGCTCATATCTGCCGTGTACCGGGAGGGCATCATGACCACCTCCACCTGCTCTGCGCCCAAGGCATCCACTGCCAGCGCCAGTGTCAGGGCCGAATCCACACCGCCGGAAAGTCCAAGAATTGCACCCTTGAATCCATTCTTTCGTACATAATCACGCACGCCCAGCACCAGTGCTTCATAGACCCGTTGCACCTCGTCCATCTCCGACTCGATGGTCTGTTCTACTGGGCTGGGGGTTAGCGGGTCCACATCAAAATCCACCAACCCTTGAGTCTCTTGAAAAAAAGGCAGGCGCTGCGTCAAGTCACCGGCAGCATCCACGACGAAAGAGCCGCCATCGAACACCAGTTCATCCTGCCCACCAACCAGATTGGCATAGATGATTGGCAAATGATTTTCCCGAGCGCGTTGCTGCACCAGCTGTTCACGCTCGGGCGCTTTCCCCAAATGGAAAGGGGAGGCGTTGATATTCAGCAGGATTCGGGCACCGGCAGCGCGACTCATTGCCGTAGGTTCCGGTTCCCATATGTCTTCGCAGACAGTCAGGCCGATATGCACACCCTTCAATTCAAAGGTCACAGCTTCATGTCCCGATGTGAAATAGCGCATCTCATCGAACACGCTGTAGTTGGGCAACAGGTGTTTGGCGTACTCGGCCAGAATACTGCCGTCACGCCAGACCCCTGCTACATTGTAAAGATTGTCATTCCGCCTCAGTGGATATCCCACCACGAGATGTATTCCGTTTACCCGCGCGACAATAAGGGCAATGGCCCGCTCCACCCGTCGAATAAAATGATCCCTCATTAAAAGGTCTTCCGGCGGATAACCCGTCAAGGCCAACTCGGGAAAGACAATGATATCCGCCTTGCCTATCGCGGATTCCGCTGCATCGATAATCTTCTGGGCATTACCCTCGATATCACCCACCAGGAAATTCAGTTGGGCGATCTGGAATTTAAGACTCAATGGAAACTCCTCACTGGTTTTGTCCTGGCTTGCGGTAAGTTGCATCAGTCTAACCTGAATCCATGGATTCAGCTCCAAGCCCAATTTCTACAACTGATAAGCATCAGATGCCGGATTATGTCTGACAAGCGGACAATGGCGCGCGGGATATTAGGTTGCTGGGTTCATAGAAGTGTTATTATTTCAAAAAGTAGGCTTGGACAGAATCATCCCATGGGACTCAGATACCTTTTTCTCGGCTTGGCAGTGTGGGGACTCTATCTCATCATTCGCCATCTGATCCGACAGAAAAAACTGCGAAATAGCGCAAAACCCCGCACCAAAGCGGTCAACAGTGTGCAGTGCGCCCATTGTGGCCTGCACCTACCCCGGGAGGAAGCTCTCAGCCATGGCGAAGCCTACTACTGCAGCAAGGCCCATCTTCTGGCCGACAATCCCGACAAAGATGCCTGAACGATAGACCTGATGCGCGCACGACTGGATACCCTACAGGAGAGAATCGATGCCGAAGACCAACGGCTCGATGTCAAAGACTCACTGCACTGGCGGTCTCTGCGGCTGTTCCTGCTCTACCGCATCACCCTGACGCTATTCATAGTCTACTTTTTTTACAGCGGGACTGGACCCGGTTTTCTTGGCCAGACAGATCCTGAACTTTTCGCCTTCATCATTACCCTGTATACAGGCTTGACCATCCTCTCTGCTCTCTTCTGGTACTGGCGCTCACCGCAACCGGAACACCAGGCCTACCTGATACTCTTCGTCGATATCGCCGCCATTACACTGTTGATGCACGCCAGTGGTGGCGTACAAAGCGGCATGGGCATGCTGATTGCTGTCTCTATTACCGGCGGCGCGCTGATCATGGGAGGGCGCGCGGCACTGCTGTTTGCCGCCCTGGCGGCATTGGCCGTGATCACGGAGCAGCTCTATAGCCATTTCAACGGCATGACAGTGGTTCGCTTTTCTCAAGCCGGTTTTCTGGGCACCGTCTTCTTTGCCACCGCCCTGCTGACACTTGTTCTGAGTGGGCGCGCTCGCGCGAGCGAAGCACTGGCCCAGGCCCGTGCGGATGAACTGGGGCACATGGCGATGATCAATGAGTATGTGGTCCAACACATGAGAACCGGTGTACTGGTACTCGACTCAGACGATAGCATTCTGATGATCAACAACCCCGCCTGGCATCTGCTGGGTATGCCGACAGCTGCCGTCGGTAGTGACCTCCTCGCCGCCTCACCCGAGTTGAGCCAAAGAATCAAACATTGGCGTAAAGATATCACCTATGACCCGACACCCTTCCAATCACAGAGTCAGGGGCCGGAGCTCAAGGCGCATTTCAAGCCCTTGGGCAGCCGCGATGCCGGGGATGTATTGGTTTTTCTGGAGGATACCTCCCAGATCACCCGGGAGGCATTGCAGATGAAACTGGCCTCCCTTGGCCGCTTGACGGCCAGCATCGCCCATGAGATACGCAATCCCCTGGGCGCCATCAGCCATGCCAGCCAGCTGTTTGATGAATCGCCGGATCTCAATCCTGCCGACAAGCGCCTGACAGAGATCATCAAGACCAATTCCGCCCGTGTGAATCAGGTTATCGAAAATGTGCTCCAACTCTCCCGCCGCAGCCCAGGTAACCCGAAGCCTATCCTATTAAAACCCTGGTTTGAGGATCTGACCTCAGAGATGAAAAAAAACCATGGTTTCACCTCAAAAAATCTACATATGCAGATCGAACCGGCGAACTGCCAAATCATTGCGGATACCGAACAGTTAAGGCAGATCATCAGTAATCTCTGCAACAATGCAAAAGAAGCCATGGATGACCTTGACAGCCTTCAATTGCAGATCGCAGGCGGTTTGACACAAGAGTACAACCACCCGGTCGTGGACATTATCGATAACGGACCAGGCATCAAACCGGAAGTTGCCAAACAAATCTTTGAACCCTTCTTTACTACGAGAAATCAAGGCACTGGACTGGGACTCTATATCGCCAAGGAGCTCTGCGAGATCAACAGAATTCGGCTGGAGTATATACCTGGCCCCACCGGCGGCAGTTGTTTTAGACTTCATTTCAATCACTGGCGCACTGAGGATAAGGTCTGATGACACAGCCATTGGCATTAATTGTTGATGACGAACCGGACATCTGCGAGCTGCTGGAGATCACTCTGCTACGCATGGGTATCGATGCCCGGTCTGTACTCGATCTTGGTGCCGCCCGGCAACGACTGACTGAACAGCCTTTCGATCTCTGCTTGACCGACATGCGCCTGCCGGACGGCAACGGCATCGATCTGGTACGACATATCAGTGAGCACTATCCCAGTCTGCCGGTGGCCATGATCACCGCACACGGCAACATGGAATCAGCCGTTCAAGCCCTCAAGGCCGGTGCCTTCGACTTTGTATCTAAACCGGTGGATCTGGAAATCCTGCGCAAACTGGTGGAGAAGGCGATCAAATTGGGCAGACCCGCCACCGCCGAAAAAAGCCAGGACAAGCACAAAAAGGATGCTGTCCCGCTCCTCGGCAAATCTCAATCTATGGAGCGCGTACGTCAACTCATCAGCAAACTTGCCCGCAGTCAGGCCCCTGTCTATATCAGCGGGGAATCGGGTACAGGTAAGGAGCTGGCGGCTCGCCTGATCCATCAGCAGGGCCCTCGTGCCGATCACGCCTTCGTGGCGGTCAACTGCGGCGCCATCCCCCAGGAACTGATGGAGAGCGAGCTCTTTGGCCACAAAAAGGGCAGCTTTACTGGTGCCGGCAGCGATAAGGAGGGCCTCTTTCAAACCGCCGATGGCGGCACTCTGTTTCTTGATGAAGTGGCGGATCTGCCGCTGCATATGCAGGTCAAACTACTGCGGGCCATTCAAGAGAAACATATCCGACCCGTCGGCGGACAACTGGAGCTCCCCGTGGATGTCCGCATCATCAGTGCGACACACAAAAACCTGTCACAACTGGTGGAGAGTGGCGAATTCAGGCAAGACCTCTTCTATCGCATCAATGTCATCGAGTTGCCACTGCCCCCGCTGAGAGGTCGCCCTGAGGATATCCCCCTGCTCTCGCAACACTTCCTCACCCAGCTGGCACGCCACAACGGCATCGACAAACCCAAGCTCTCAGCCTCGGCACTCAAGCGGCTGCGGGACTATCCTTTCCCGGGTAACATCAGGGAGCTGGAAAACATTCTCGAAAGAACCATCACCCTGTGTGACGGCAACATGCTAGAGGCAAACGACCTGCACTTGCCTGAGATCCCTCAAGCAGACACAACGAAGAGACAGGAAACCCAAGCTCTGGGGGATATGATGGAAGAAGTCGAGCGGCAAGCCATCATGAAAGCACTGGATGAAACGCGCTGGAACAGGACTGCGGCAGCAAAAATGCTGGGAATGAGTCTGAGATCCCTGCGCTATCGGCTGGAAAAGCTGGGAATCGAGTAATCACCTCAACCACAAAACGTGATCGATCGCTGATCGCCATGGAAGGCTGAAAGCCGAGGCGATTAGTCCCCGATAGGCGTAGGCGCGGTTGTATGGCCGTAATTGTGACTGTTAGGGAAGCTCTGAACGAATCCATCGGTTGAGGGATAATGGTGCACATTCTAGGCCAATCACTATATAGACCCCATGAAGCAAACAACTT
>JAHXHT010000078.1 GCA_025656435.1 Candidatus Thiodiazotropha sp. (ex Gloverina cf. vestifex)
ACAGTCACAATTACGGCCATACAACCGCGCCTACGCCTATCGGGGACTAATCGCCTCGGCTTTCAGCCTTCCATGGCGATCAGCGATCGATTGCGATACCCGTGCTGCTTGATCAGCCCGTCAAACTCTGCAGCCAATTCTGTATCCAGCGAGATAGTGATCCGCTCCATTGATTGACTCCTGAGTACACTTTTTATCTATATAACGGTTAATGAAAGACTGGATGAGTCGTTTCACCGGACACTTCTCTGATTGTAGAAATCCGATCCAAAGATCCATTTCTCATTGAACCTCTGATCCTCACCCACATCTGGAGTGAAGTCCAGCAAGCGGCCATCAATAGCGAACAGATACATAGGCGGCCCCGAAGGCGCTGCCCACTCCACCATTGGACCGATTACCAATATATATGCCACCCCGCGAACCTGTAGTTGGCGTGTATCAAGAACGATACCCAGCGACTTCTCAAGCTGATCATACGTTGTAACGGACTCATCAGGGGTAAAACGATAACTAAGATAAAGCGAACTGATAAACGCCCGACCCACGACAAAAATGATCAATACGAGGGTTGCAAACATCAACCCCATTTCAATTTTTCCGATTTTAGACTTACCCATTCCGCCCAGCCTTCACGTCAGCAACCTCTACCTTCAACGAGGCATGCAACCCCAAGATGATAAAGCATAAGCCGACCAGCTGGATCAGATGATAGACGCCATTGTGATCGAACTGCCAGATCAAGTGAAAGGCACCCAGCCGAAAAACCTGGAATAGTGCCGCTAAAATTGTCAGGGCAATACCAAGTAACATCCACCCTGCTCCTTGTTGTATTCTGAATAGCGTCAGATAAGCATAGACTGCGAATGCGACAAGCATGGTAAGGGCTTCGTAGATGATGAATGGCGTGAAATCACCATTCATTAATTGAACAAGAAAAAAGAAAAGCATTTCCGATATGGCAACAAAAGGTGCGATTTTCTTGGTTAACGACAGACCGCGCAAATCATAAACTGCAGCCAACAGAAAAAGCGAGACAACAACACCCAGCGCCAGATAGATTATGCTCCAAAGCAGATCACTGAAACCTGCACTCAAAATAAAACCATGAGAAATCTCGGCCAACACAGACGCAACAGCCAACAAGCAAAACAAGATTGACCAGATATAAACTTTCCAGGGATCTTGCTGACGCAATTGCCACAAATAAAAAGCAATAACCAGCGCAAAGACCGCAAGCACGCCATCGGTTGCTGCTGTGGTCAACTCAGTGGGAATGGAGTTAGTCTGCATACTTGCTCAATCCACCCTTAACCCTAGACATTCCACGCCATGTTATTAACCCGGCAACTAAGTATGTCATGTTAATAATAATGCCATGTACTGTCACAGCGTTGAGATTGCAATCGCATTAAAAGAGGTATGGGGGTTTTTAAAACTCAGCGCTGTAGCTCCATGAGCTTCTTAGCAGCACTACCTGTCGATACAATCTCTTTCGCTTGTTCAATGCCAACAGCAATACTCTCCGCACGATTGGAGAGATATAACCGTACGCCCGCATTAAAGATGACATTCTCCAGTAGAGGTTCGTGTTCACCATTGAGCGTTTCTTTGACTAAAAGCGCGGTCTTCTCCGCTGCTTCACAAGGATGGTGTTTACGATGAGCCAATCCATAGTCTGCAGGGTCGAGGGTGTACTGGGAGAGCGTGCCATCGGCATACTCAGCCACAGCCACCGGCTGTAGTGGCAACTCATCACAACCATCGAGACCTTGTACTGCCATCACCCGCTGTTGCCCCCGCTCTCCTGCAGCGGTGGCGAAACGCTCCAGAAAGCTTTTATGCGCTGCACCGACGAGTGAATAGGCCGCATTCCCTGGATTCAACATCACCTCGCAGGCATGCAGAAAAGAACGATAGAAAAGTGTCTGACGAATCGGCTTCAATCGCTCAACACCATGCAGATAGCGACTGGCATGAAGGTGGCCGTAGCCCTTTTCCTCGATATCTTTCGCCACCTGATCAGGTTCTCGATAGGCGGGAATTCCCAACGCCTCAAGAAGACGTGCGGTGGTAACACCGTCCTTCGGCGGCAGTCCGGTATTTGAGTGCATGATCACCGGCACACCAGCGGCTGCCACCACGATCGCTGCCGCCAAACTCAAATGCAGTGATTTTTTACGGCCATCGTAGGGACCGTTACAGTTGAGCAACCCCTCAACCCTAGGAGAGATAAGCGTGGCACTCTCTTCCATGGCATCGAGAAATCCCTTCATCTCCTCTACCCGAGAACCCTTGAAGCGCATAGCCGTCAAAAAAGCACCGATTTGTGCAGGATGGGCCTCTGCGGACATCAGAAAGGTCAATGCCTCCCGCGCCGTTTCCCGGCTCATATCCTTGGCTCCGTGGGAACCTTTCGCGGTGACTATGAGACGCTTGCGGAAAGCCTCGCCCGCCTCACTGATAAACTGCTGCATGTGATTTCTCCGAGAATGGCTGGCTGGCGATGGCGCTCAGGTTCATAGCTGAAAGACCATTATTTTGCCATAGTAAGAAGAGAATGCCGGTGCAGTATAAGGGGGATAGCTACATCTTAGAGTCAGTGAATCATCGATTTAATCACTGAAGACAAATGGCACACTGCAGCTCGCCTTGTAATCAGCAGCATCCGCTACCGTTTCATCCGCCACTGACTGCCTGGCTTCGATCAAGGCCTTTTCTATTCTGCGGTCATTGATGTGATAACAACGGTCGAGGCCGATCCCGCTAACATCATCGCAAGGCTCATCAAACAGATACCGGTAGAGACCGCTCATCATATTGTATCGCCCCGACATCAACATACAAGCGTGTCGCTACCTCGTGAAAGATTTTGGGACATCCGAGTCCCCAAAATCGACTCGCCTACGCCTATCGGGGACTAATCGCCTCGGCTTTCAGCCTTCCATGGCGATCAGCGTTGGTTGCCTGTTTAATCTGATGCAGCGTCGACGACTCATGACCGAACAGACTGGTTGCCAGCATCACCGAGATGGCGTGCAACACGTCGTACTGTACATGGGCGATGAAAACAATCAGGTGGCGCTGGGTCAGCGGCATGTCGTTCTGCCAGGCCCAACGAATCATGCCGCCGAGCAACAAGCTGAAAAACTCAGGTACACCCCACTCCATGCCGAGACCGACCGAAGCCAGTGCCTCTACCAGATTAAAATCCGGATGCCCCGCCAACAGCCGCTGGATCAGTACATTGTCGGCCACCCCGTGCAGCATCGGTACATCTTGTTGCCCAAAGGGAATATTGAGCCCCTCAAAGAGCTGACGATACATGACGATGTGCGTGGTGGAGCCAAGCAGGCTGGCCAGATCAGGATAATCATCGATACTGTGCGTGCCTACACCGTATTCGTCAGCCAGCAACTGCGCCAGGATAATCTGCGCCAGTTCAGAGACCCGCTCATTGAGCGCACCATAAGGCAGAGAGATAAAACCGGAAAAACGTCCTTGGGCCAGCGCCACACACTGACGGGTGTTTTTGACCTGATTAAAATAGTTGAGGGCGAAACCCTCCAATTGCCCGCGCTCAAAATCACCCTCGAAGATACGGATGAAACAGGGGTGGCGCCACACCGGGTGGCTCATCACATGCTCATGCAGTTCCATGAACATCGACTGCAGGGCACCGGGTTGAAACAGCTCCAGTTCATTGAAACGGTTATTGGGGTCCTGCTCGGCGATCGACTTCATCTCGGCAAAGAGACAATGCAGAGAATTGCCTTCACCATCTAGCTCACTGATCACTCGCGTAAAGTCATTGATCTGGCTCTCGCGAAAAGCCTCCAATACCTTCTCGGCATCAAGGGAGAGCAGATTGGGCAACGGATGCGCACCGGGCAAAAGCCTGAGGCCGCTCTCGCTACTGACTTCCAGTAGATCGGAGAACTGCTGCGAGTCTTCCTGGGGTTTGGCGGCAGACATGGTACATCTCCTTCATTCAGCCGTGGACGTAGTGTCGGCATGTCAGACGCTTGGACAGAAATGCCAAATTGTCCAATTTCAAAATACTAAGCGGATACAAAAAGACCAGCATTAACAAATCTTAAACTACCAGGCAGGCCATAAGAAAAAACGAGAATACCTATAGCGCACGCACCGTGTTTGGCAACTGCGACCGTATGACCTCCGCCAGCGCCTGCAACGCCTGCTTGCGCGGAAAGGTCTTACGATAGACAAACTGTACCCGGCGAAAGGCGTCTTTCAATGCCAGCTTGCGGGCAATAATACCGGAGTCGGTGGTCCAGGCGCCCTGTATGGCCAGCGCCGGCACCAGAGTACAACCGAATCCCGCGCCCACCAGTTGCAGCAGGGTCTCAAGACTGGCTGCCCGAAGGTCGGCCATCTCATCATCCATGGCGCTCTCCCTAAGCCGGCAGACATCCATCACCTGATGGGTGAGACAGTGCCCATCCGCCAGTAACAGCAAATTGATACGGCTCAGATCCCGGCGGGTAATCTCTTCCTTGTGGTAGATCTCATGATCTCTGGGGTGAGCCAGCCAGAAAGGCTCCTCAAACAGAGGCATGACTTCCAGCTCCGGCTCCTTCACCTCTGTGGCAAGAATCGCCACATCGATCTGATGTGCCAGCAACCGTTGGGTCAGCATGTCGGTGATCTCTTCGGAAAGCACCAACCGCATTTGCGGGTATCTCTTTTTCAGAGGCAACAGAATCAGGGGGATGAGATAAGGACTCACAGTGGGAATCGCCCCAACTCGCAATGCACCTGCCAAGGGGTCTCGTTGCGCCTGGGCCAGCTGCTTGATCACGTCGGCCTGTTCCAGGATCAGCTTGGCGTATTTAACAATCTCCGTCCCGACCGGCGTGATCGAAACGGAGCGGTTGGTCCGCTCGAAGAGGATCACGCCCAATTCCTGTTCCAGCTTCTTTATCTGACCGCTAAGGGTCGGCTGACTGACGTAACAGCGGGCGGCCGCATGGCCAAAGTGCTCCGTTTCCGCCACAGCAATAAGGTACTTAAGATCGCGTAGATTCATGAATATTGATCGTCGTTAACAATGATTAATAACCGGATGATACGCCAGACATATCACCAAGAACGAGCAAAAAATCTTCGACCAAAACGATTCAAGGATACCGGACATCCGGTAACCCATTAAAAACACGGCACTTCTTTTTAAATAGTAAAAGACTATCAAAAGAATAGAAATAATCGTTTTTACATATTTATAAATCAGGCCCAGACTCACCTTATGCGGCACCCAGAAAATACTCTCTGACACTGGACTGCATCCCTGAATCAAACCAATGGAGACACAAAACATGAGCGAGAAGAAAACGATGACAACCGCAGCCGGCTGTCCCGTAGCCGACAATCAGAATTCAGTCACTGCCGGCCCAAGAGGACCGGTCCTGATGCAGGATGTCCATCTGCTGGAAAAGATGGCCCACTTCAGCCGGGAACGTGTCCCCGAACGGGTGGTGCATGCAAAGGGGGCTGGCGCCTACGGCAAATTCACCGTCACCGGCGACCTCTCCCAATACACCTGCGCAAAGCTCTTCTCTAAGATTGGCAACAGCTGCGAAACCTTTGTGCGCTTCTCCACTGTCGCGGGAGAGCTTGGCTCCGCTGACACGGTACGCGACCCTCGCGGTTTCGCGATCAAGTTCTATACCGAAGAGGGCAACTGGGACCTGGTGGGTAACAATACTCCGGTCTTCTTCATCCGCGACCCGCTGAAATTCTCCGACTTCATCCACTCGCAGAAACGCCTCCCCGATACCGGCATGCGCGACAACACCATGCAGTGGGACTTCTGGTCCCTGTCGCCTGAGTCACTGCACCAGGTCACCTGGCTGTTCGGTGAACGGGGCATACCGCGCACCCTGCGCAACATGGATGGCTTCGGCAGCCATACCTTCAGCCTGTGGAATGCCCAGGGAGAACGCTACTGGGTGAAGTGGCATTTCAAGACCGTACAGGGTATCGACTGCATGCCCGCCGATGAGGCAGCGCAGATCGCAGGACAGGACCCCGACCACCATCGCCGAGATCTCCACCAAGCCATCGAGAGGGGAGACCATCCACTGTGGACGGTGAAGGTACAGATCATGCCCGAGGCCGACGCAGCCGACTATCATCTCAATCCCTTCGACCTCACCAAGGTCTGGCCCTATAAAGACTATCCGTTGATTGAGGTAGGCGAACTGGAGCTCAACCGCAACCCGGTGAACCACTTTGCCGAAGTGGAACAGGCAGCCTTCGAGCCCGGCAACCTCCCCCCCGGCTTCGGTGCCTCACCGGATAAGATGTTGCAGGCCAGGCTGATGTCCTATCCCGATGCCCACAGATATCGCATCGGCATCAACTACGCCTCGCTGCCGGTCAACAAACCACGCTGTCCGGTGCACAGCTACCATCGTGACGGCCACATGCGCTTCGATGGCAATGGCGGCACGGAACCTGTCTACCAACCCAACAGCTTCAACGGTGCGGCAGACGACTATAGCGTGCAGGAGCCACCGCTTCAGATCGACGGTGATGCGGATCGTTATGACCATCGTACCGGCAACGACGACTATACTCAGACCGGAGACCTCTACCGTCTGATGAGTCCGCAAAAGCAGCAGGAGCTGATCGACAATCTGGTTGGTGCCATGAGCGATGTACCCCGTGATATTCAGCTTAGGCAGATTGCCCACTTCACCCAGGCTGACCCGACCTATGGCGAGGGTGTTGCCAGAGGCCTGGGTATCGAAGGTGATGCCTTGGCCAAAGCTGGTTAAATCCTATCCTTAACCAATAACGCCAGCTCCTCTCCCCGCGGAGAGGGGCTGGCGTATTTTGTGATGATCCTCATCACCTTCATCCAAATGCCACACAGTCTCGCCGCTTGCCATCACCCCCTGCTTGGGCTATGGATGGCAATCCATTAACCTGACAACTGATATGTAGTACTTTAAGCAAACATGAAATCACCCACGATTCTGCTGGTGGATAACGGCTCCAGCAGCGCCGAGGCCACACTCAATCTTCGGCGCCTGGCGTCAGCATTGAGTATTCAGGCCGATCTGCCTATCCATCCAGTCTCACTGCAACATGCGGAGAAGATACCCTGCGAGTTACTTGATGGTATCCCGGCAGATACCTTTACCCCTTTCATGAAACAGAGACTTGCCCTGGGTGAACGGGAATTTCTGTTGTTGCCTCTTTTCTTCGGCCCCAGCCGAGCCCTATCAGCCTTTATTCCTGATCAGGTAAAAAAGCTGCAGTCCCAATATGGGCATTTCATACTATGCCAGACTCCCGCACTCTGCCCATTGCCCGCAGGAGAACCCCTGTTGGCAAAAATCCTATGCGATCAGCTAGCTACCGTTTCGAAGGGGAATCCACTGACACGCGTGATTCTGGTAGATCATGGTTCACCGATGCCCGAGGTGACGGCGGTGCGCACCTACCTCGCCGAGGAGATGCAAAAACGGCTAGGTGCAGAGGTCAAACTTCAGCAGGCCGTCATGGAACGTCGCGAAGGCACAGCCTATGACTTTAATGGAGAACTGCTGGAGGGTGCCCTCAACCAGGCCGCCGCTACCGATAAAAAAATACCCATCTATCTCTCACTGCTCTTCCTCTCACCCGGCCGGCACGCCGGCAGCGGAGGGGACATTGAGTCTATCTGTGAAGCAGCCCGTCAACGCCATTCAGGTTTACCCATCTTCACCAGCCCGCTGGTGGGAGAACATCCCGAGTTACTCGACATATTCCACAATCGACTCCTGGCCGCTCTAAAATCACCAGAAAATATAGTCCACATATCTGGCTAATCCATCACTAGGCTGAAAAAAGAGGAGAAGATCTATGAATCCGAGAATCAGCATGATCACCCTTGGTGTTACCGACCTGGAACGATCTATCCGCTTCTATCGTGACGGTCTGGGATTTCCGCAAATGGAATCACCACCTTCAGTGGCCTTCTTTACCCTCAGCGGTAGTTGGCTTGGACTCTACGGTTATGAGGCCCTGGCGGAGGATGCCACCCTATCCTCCCAGGGCAGCGGCTTCCGAGGCTTCAGCCTGGCACACGTTGTCTGGAATTTAAATCTACCACGTAAAAGTTTCCGACACCCTATGGCCCGGACATAGACACGAATGGATGAAAGATCACAGGAAAAGAGAGGCGCACGCCCGGGCACCATCTTTCCATGTAAAGGAAATTGAAAAAAAGCATCAGCAGCCTAAACCGACTTTATTGATATGAAGAAAACTCACAGTATGTCAGAGGAAAAGAAAACCCTATCTATCCCATTGATTCAAACATCTTGAGCTTTACCCAACACCTAACCAAAATTGTGTTATGGATATCAATTGCTACAGTCGTCGTTTGTTATCACCCTTTCATGGCGTACAGCAGGTTCTATCTATCCCAGGCGGGATTGCCGAAAGCTTGGATGGTCATGATTGGAAACTCTATGTTGCCGACGAGCGCATTGTCAGCCATGCAGGCCTTTCAGAGGTCCGTTATGCTGACTGGAACCCGCGAGAAGGCCGCCAACGCTCAAGGATACGTGGCACTTCAAGCTCTGAGTTAATAGAGACCGTCGGCGAACAGCTCATTCAGGCCTTGGAATGCCATGCTCACCAAGTCCCGTTTCCAGCTGCCGACCGTTTTGAATGTTGGCTACTATATGGGGAGAATCGAAAGCCGCTGGCCCTCCTCAACAGCACACTGAGGGATCACTCCCTATCAGAGGTCAATACACCTGCCTGGCATCCAGGAGGCGCATCAGGTCGCGGATTCCATTCTGAAGCCGGCGAGATAAGTGATCTCGCAGCACTCATCCGTCAAACAGCCGGAAAAGTGCCTAGGGAAGCTCTGAACGAATCCATCGATTGAGGGATAATGGTGCACATTCTAGGCCAATCATTATATAGACCCCATGAAGCAAACAA
>JAHXHT010000079.1 GCA_025656435.1 Candidatus Thiodiazotropha sp. (ex Gloverina cf. vestifex)
GTCGGGGCATAACGGCTGTCGCGTTGGCGAGTCGATTTTGGGGACTCGGATGTCCCAAAATCTTTCACGAGGTAGCGACACGCTTGATATGCAACAGTGCTGTTGTCATTAAAATCGACAGGCGTACCGCATTCGTTACCCTCGGTATAATAGCCATCATTGTCCGCATCCGTACAAGTGGGTTCTTGTACGATGACAGGTGGACAGAAAAACTCGAGGTTTCCACTATCGTAGGCAGATTGACCTTGATTGTTGTCATGACAAGCGGCGTCACAGGTGTCATTAGCATAGGCCGGTAACAGTGTATGGCCATTATCGCTACAGAAAGTTTCGATTTGCCGGCCCATTGAGGTAAAGGCAGATGCTTCGTTGATGCCTAAGAGCAGGGTACTGCACAGAAATATGAACAGTAAGCTCCGTCGATTTTTTACATGCATTGGGTTGATCCCTCTTCTCCAAAAAAATCCATAGGTTGGCAGGATTCATCGAGACCTATCATCCAACCCTCCATGACATGGTGGCTGCTATCTATAGCTCTTGGCTTAGTGATACCTAACCGGGTATTTCAAGTTCAAATTACCAGCCACGCCGGGGGCAATCATGAAGAATTAAATTCCTAAATTCTGTGACTTCAAACACAGTGGACCTGAAGATTTACGGGTCACAACAGCCTGTTGGGCAGTATTTTTTCTAATCAAAAATGGTGTTGTAAAACTTAGAAAGCTGCAGTTTTATCGATAATATTCAAGCCCATACATGCAGAGTCCAATGAAGGGTTTAGTGCAAAATATTGTTGTTGTTGGGAGCGCTAATATGACGGTTTAAAAAAATGTAAAGTAAGTGATTTTTCTCGACGTTGTTCACAAAAAAACGAGTAAAAATTAGGCGGTATCACTTGTTCATGAAGCGAAGGTTTCTGTCTTGATCTATGTTGGGCAAGCAATCGATACACAACAATGAGTTACGGTGTAGAAAAGAGATAGGTGGTCTGAAATATGTGTTTCTTGATGGATATTCATTTGTAATGAAAAGCAATCGTAATAGTGCTGTGGCCACAAACAAAACACGCTATCAATTGATTTGAGCAACTATGTTTGTTGTGCACTTAGCACCATGTTTTTCTGTCTGTCACTTATCCACTGAATAACCTACCTGGATTCAGAGTCGGCAAACTGACATCTGGTTGTCTCTTCCTGCTGCCCCATCTCTGTGGAATCAATCTCATACTGGGTCGGATTTCGTGCTTAAAGGCCTCTTTCCAACGTTCGAAGTCAAGCTTGTGGTGACCATAGATGGACTCTTCCAACTGGTGGATCAGTCCGTGGATCATCTTTGGCTCCGCCTTGGGGTGGAATGCCAGGATATGTTTACCGATCACGCTGAATGGGGCATTGATCGGCAGGCCCATGTGCTTGTTGGCGAGGAATCTCAAAGTATATCCCCAGACCTCGGGGTCGTTCTCTTCATCGACGAAACGCACGCAGAACCAAAACCGGACCGATAGTGGCAGCATGCCGACCAGGTGCCGACGCCAGCGGTACCATCGGGCAATGGGGTTAAGTGTACGTCCAGCCGTGTGCAGCTTCTCTTTCAGTGGGGAGAATGCGGGTGCCATCTGACGCATCGGGCGCTGCAGAAAAGTCACCAAAGGCTGCAGGGGTGAGGTTTGTGCATCACCTTTCCTGCGGTGAGAGATCCATACGGCTATCCAGTAACCGAAGATCACGCCGAATATGATGGAGAGTGGAATCCAGAAGGCTGCAGATGTCCCGGCAGGGAAGAGGGAACTCTCTTTGTCGTCCGCAAAAAAATCCGAAGGTTGTCGGTTACCACTGACGGCAATGGGCTGCAGTGGAAAAGAGGTGCGTTGCGGCATGTTGCTGCGGGTGTTCCACCAGTTGATGCTCAGTTCAGGCAGTTTCAGATCGCCACCGTATTGAGGTACGAGAATGAAGGTCTCTACCCGGCGCCCCTTGGTTTTTTTATTGTTCTTGTTGAGGGTGGTGGATACCTCGCTGTGCTCACGATAGACACGGAAGGCTTCACTCTTCAGCTGTTGTTCAAGACTGGGTAGCTGGTTTCCTCCCTGACCCAGGGCTGTCAGCTCGACCTTTATCGGCAGGGGCTTGCCAGCCGCGGCCTTATAGGAAGTTGGCAGGTCGACCTGTAGCGTCAATTGTTCCAACGGTAGCCAGGGCATGCTGTTTGGATTGGATTCCCGAATTTGTAGTTCCAGTGATTCTTTGCTGGTGACGTCGAAGGGGATTTGACTGCGGTTGTATCCCGATACCTGTTCCGCTTCACCAGTGACGCGAAAGCCGGATATTGCCAAGGCTCCCGCTCTGAGTGGTGTCAATTCATAGAAGAAATCACTGACAATCTCACGCTTTCCTTTGTGTGTCCGAGAATAGGTTTTGGGTCCCTCCAGGTGCTGCAGAATGTAGTGGTCGCTTTCGGGTACGCGGGGTTTTGCAGTTAACAGGTTATGACGACTGACAACACTCAGTTTCAGAATCACTCCCTGCTGAACATAGGGATTCTTCTGTGTGACCTCACACTCGATGTATGGCTTTTCGTGTTGTGCTGGGTAGTAGGTCGGTTGAGCGTAATTGGGTCTTTGCTGACCCGGCCAGCTTCCGTAAACAGGTTGGGTCTTGGGTTGCTTTTGTGTTTGGGGCTGTTGTGTCGGTTGTTGCTGAGTGGGAGGCGCATAGGTCCATTGGCCGGGAGGAAGGGTCTGCCAGAGATCTCGGCCTGCATAGGGATTTGTCGCTGCAGGCTGTAAAAATGCCAGCAGGCACAACCCAGCAAGACTGAATATCGTGAATCTCTTGCCTCTCTCCATCCTGCCTCCGTAAAACGCTGTTTTTCTATTCAGGCCTGTATCGTTACATCGCCTGTTTCTCTTTTGGTTTTTTTATTACTGATAGGGATTGACTACCAGGGTCTTGTCTCTCTGTCTCTGCCGCCTTGACTGCGCAGATATTTGTACTCCTCCAGCCTGAATTGCTGCTGCATCAGCTGGCCGGGGTCGCCTTCGATCTGTTCCAGCCATTGCTCCATCAAGGCGTGCCCTCCACGAATTGGTTGTCTTTCCTCACTGCCACCACTAGTTAATGTTTCACTGTCGGGTGACTGAGATTCGCCACTCTGGTCAACCTGCTCCACCGCTTCGGAGTGGGCTTCCTCTCCAGGATGTATCTGGTTTTCACCTCTTTCCCGGCCCAGTCTTTCTTCTCCCGGCATTGGGCTTTGGGCATCGTTCTTTTGCTTTTCGGGTCTTTCGAGGTTAGCAGACTTTTCATCGGGCTGTTCTCCCTCACCAGATTCAGGATTCTCCTTCTCTTCAGAGGAGCCGGGCTCAGGTGCTTCAGGTGTTTGCTCATCTCCGGCCAAGTCCTGCTGCTCTTCATCGCCGTGTTGTGCATCCTGAGGGGACGTTTCATCTTTTCCGTTGGTGGATTCCTGCTCCTGCTTCTCCTCACCATCCGTCTGGTTCTCTTCACTCTCCGGCTTACCGCTTGCGTCATCCGGTTGTGAAGTCTCGTCAGTGCCTCCTCCCTCGCTCTCCTGCTGCTCGTTACCCTGTTGCGACTCTTCTGTGGCGTTGCCACCAGTACCTTGTTGCTCTTGTTCCTGCTCACCGGATTCAGTTGCTTGATCTTGCTGCTGGTCGCCGGACTCGCTCTCCTGGTCCTCTTGTTGCTGTCCCGATTCAGACGCCTCCTGTTGCTCCTGGTCCCCCGAACTCTGTTGCTGCTCTGAGTCAGATTCCCCCGATTGCTGCTCCTCTTCCTGCTGCTGGTCACCAGAGTCTGACTCTTCCTGTTTTTCCTCCTCGCCTTTCTTCTCCTTCTCTTTTTCCTCCTGCTCCTGTTCCTGTTCCTGCTCGCCAGTGGTTTGTTGTTGAGCAAGCTTTTCCCTGGCCAGGGCAAGATTATGCCTGGCGTCTGCATGCTTGGGGTCACTACTCAAGACTGACTCGAATGTCTCAATAGCCCCCTCGAAGTCTTCCAGTTTGTAGCGACTGTTGCCCAGGTTGTAGACGGCATCGAGTTTGACCTCTTCGCGTTCCACCTGGCTGAAATCCTCGATGGCCGCCTCGTAATCACCAGTGCGATAGTGAGCGACGCCTCTGCGGTAGGGGTCCTCAAAATCCTTGGCGGCATCTTCATAGAGCCCCTGACCATAGGCCTCGGCGGCCTGCTGTTCCTGGTTCAGAAACCAGTTCGCATGTACAGGTGTTGTGAACAGAGACAGCAATAAAATGATCGATGTGAGGAGGGATCTCATCCTTGCGGCTCCCTGCCGTATTGCCTGAAACGGGGCAGCAGTAAAATCAGCAGTGGTAGCAGCAGCCAGTAGAAACGATCATTCCAGACTCGTGTCTTCTCTTGAGTGGGCGTGGGTTTGCCTATCTCTCCGGCTGCCAGCTTAAGGATGGCGCGGCTGTCTTGATCACGGAAATCGGCCTTTAAGTACCTGCCGGCACCGGCATTTGCCAACTGTTGCAAGATTGTTTCGTTGAGCCTCGATTCGACGATCCTGCCGTTAGGTTCACGCAATAGGTCACTTTGGCCCGGTTGGGCAGGGACCGGGCCGCCTCCAGACGTGCCGATACCCAGGGTATGCAGCTTGATTCCCTGATTCGCTAGTTCACTGATAGTGCCGGTGAGTCCAGGCTCATCAAAATCTCCATCGCTGATCAAGAGGATGCTTCTCCCACTGTCAGTTTCGCCGCTCCCCAGCAGTTGACCCGTTCTTTCCAGCGCCGCCTGTAGCCGGCTACCCTGGAGGCTGGCCAGATCCGAACTGACTGCGGGGAGGGCATTGAGCAGGCTTTGGCTGTCCTCGGTGATTGGCGATATCACAAGGGGCACGGAGGCAAAGGCGATCATGCCGATGCGCAGTTCCCGATTGAGTTGAACCAGGTCCTGCACCTCCTGTCGCGCACGCGCCAGGCGGGAAGGTGCCACATCGGCCACGTTCATGGATCGGGAGATATCCATCAGAATGACCAGATCGTTGGCAGGTGAGAAGGCCTCTACGTCGGTAAAGTCCCAACGCGGCCCAGCGATTGCCAGAACCAGAAGAATCCACAGCAACGCCCAGCGGGAGTAGCGGTTCCAGCGTTCGTTGACATCCAGTTCCCGTACGCCGGTCAGATGGGGCAGCAGATGCTCATCCGCATAGCGATGGATAGAACCTTTGCGTGGCCGCACCACACTGAAGATCAACCAGGCCAGTACAGGGACAAGTCCCAGCAGGGCGAAAAGCCATTCGGGCCGGGCAAAATGGAAGCCCATCTCAGGCATAACCACCTCCCTTCAGTTGGCGCTGGCGACCTTCGGGATAGAGACCCAGCGCCAACAGGCAGAGCAGGGCGAGGGCCAGCGGCCAATGGTAGAGCGGTCGGGGTATGAAAACAGTACGTGACTCGGCCTCGGTCTTTTCCAGCTCGTCGATACGCTGGTAGATCTTTTCCAGTGCCTCGGTATCGGTGCCCCTGAAATATGCACCACCGGTGATTTTGGCAATCTCCTTCAGGGTCTCCTCATCAAAACTCAGTCCCTCAGCCCAAACGTAATTACGCATCTCGGGGTCGAGTATCTTGACTCGCTTTTCGTTACTGCCCACACCGATGGTGTAGATCTTTATCCCCTCTCGGCTGGCGAGTTGTGCCGCTTTGAGCGGCGGGATGATGCCGCCCTCGCTTTTCCCGTCTGTGACCAGGATAAGGACCCTGGAGCCC
This sequence comes from Candidatus Thiodiazotropha sp. (ex Gloverina cf. vestifex), assembly GCA_025656435.1. Taxonomy (GTDB): domain Bacteria; phylum Pseudomonadota; class Gammaproteobacteria; order Chromatiales; family Chromatiaceae; genus Thiodiazotropha. The sequence continues at coordinate 5,753 of JAHXHT010000079.1, forward strand.
TCGGGGCGTTCCCTCAACTTTTTGACACCCAGCCCCATGGCGTCACCCATCGCAGTGGCAGGTCCTGCAATAGCCGGGACCAGTTCATTCAATAGTTTGTCCACTGCGTTCAAATCGAAGGTAAGGGGTGAGAGTATGTAGGCTCTGCTGCCGAAGATGACCAGGCCGACCCTGTCGCCACGGCGCGCCTGGACGAACTTGCTCACGACGCCTTTGACCACCTGCATGCGGCTCACTTGCTTATCGTCAAGGGTAAAGTCGAGGGCGGTCATGGAGCGGGAAGTGTCGACAGCCAGCATCAGGTCGTAGCCTGCAGTGCGATTCTCGGTGTGGGGTTCCAACCACTGCGGACGCATCAGGCCCAGCACCAGTGCAAGCCATAGAAGATAGAGCAGCCAGGTATGCAGATGCCTGCTGAAAGGCTGTCGGGGACTTCGCGTCTCAAAGGCTTCCCCCAGATGGGAGATCGACGGATGCAACAGGGTCGTCTGTACCCCCTCGACCGATGTATGGTGTTGGCTGGGAGGTCGTAACCAGAAAAATCTGGCCAGCAGGGGCAGGATTAGAAGCAACGCCATCCAGGGCCAGTGAAACTCAAACATGGCACGCCTCCTCACTGACCCAGTGGACGGCGGCATCAATTAATTCAGCGAGTGTGGCCTGATCGGCGGCATGGTCGGGTGGGGCATAGGGGAGTTCCAGTAAAAGCTGTCCTTTATTACGCCATGGGAAGCCAGTCGAATCATTGCTTTGTAGCCAGTCGAGCCACATCTCTCCGGTCAGTGAAGCCGTCTGTTCACGTCCGCAGCGGGCGATGGCAATGCGCCTGAGTAGCTCGGAGAGTTCCCCGGCAACCTGTTTGGCAGGTTCCCGCTTTATGCGTCGCCGCAGCGTCAACAGGTGATTGCGGGCATCCTGTTGCCAGCGTCCCAAGGGATAGAGGCGCCGCCTTCTGATCAGCCACCAGACTAATAATACAATTAGGAGCAGACCCAACAGCACTAACCACCAACCGGGGGCGGGTGGCCACCAGGAGGCAGGATCGATGCCGCGTATGTCTCGTAGCTCATCCATGCTGTTCAACGCCTGCCGAAGTGCCGGGCCAGTCCATGGGTCAGGGCCAGATGGATCTCTTCATTGGTGGCTACCGGCATGAGGGGGATACCCAGACGGTTGGTCAGGCTGATGAGAAGCTGGCGGCGTTCCTGCCATGCCTCACGGTAGCGTTCTCTGGCCTGTCGGTTGCTGGTGTCGATCTCGATGGTTTTGCCATCGGGTCCGACAAAAGTCACACGTCCCATCTCCGGCAGAGTTTGATCGGCTGGATCGTCCACCGGCAGCAGTACCAGGGTATGGTGTTGGCAGAGACGTCCCAGTGTCTGTTCCAGTCCTAATATCTCTCGGTTCATGTCGGCAATGACGAAGATCAGTGCTCCCGTGGCGGTGCCGCGGTCGGCCTGCTGTAGCGCTTCAGAGAGGCAATCAACTGAGGGTTGTTGGGTATCGCCTTCCTGGGTCAGGGCGTGGAGCAGTCGCCACAGTGCCCTGCGGTCTTTAGTCGGACGGAAATATTGCATACCTTGTTCGGTATCACCGAACAGCATGCCGCCTACCCGGTCATGCAGCCGGGAAGCGGCCCATCCGAGCAGGGCAGCGGCTTTGGCCGCCTGTATCGATTTGAAAGTACCCCGGGTACCAAAGCTCATATGGGGGCCGCGGTCCACACAAAGCACCACACTGCGTTCGCGTTCTTCACTGAAGGTCTTCAGGTGGGGAACATTGGTGCGTGCGGTGACATTCCACTCCATGTTGCGGATGTCGTCACCCTCCCGGTACTCACGCACCTCCTCAAAATCGAGGCCGGTGCCACGGAATACGGAGGCATAGAGTCCGCTGAAACTGGAGTTGACCAGATGGTGCGAGGCGAGCCCAAGGGTATGGGCCTGGTGCCGCAGTTCCAGTAGGTCGTCGATATGGGGATAGAGGCTCATGGCAGTTGCCTGGAGCGCTATGGAATCGCGACCATGTCCAGAAGGCGGGAGAGGAAGTCATCGGTCGTGATGCCCTCCGCCTCCGCCTCGAAGGTCAGCAGGATGCGATGCCGCAGAATGGCAGGCGCCACGGCTTGTATGTGGTGAGGTGCGACGAACTCCTCGCCATCCATCCAGGCGCACGTACGCGAACATCGTGCCAGGGCAATACTGGCCCGTGGGGATGCGCCAAAGCGGCACCAGCGGGCCAGGTCCTTGTCATAGGCCTCAGGATTACGGCTGGCCTGCACCAGGTCTACGATATAGCTATTGAGCTTGGGATCCAGATAGAGATCTGCGACATCCTTGCGGATGGAGAACAGCTGTTTCTGCGACAGCGGTTTCTTTGGTGGTGAGGGCTTCTCTTTCTGCTGGGCGCTGTCCAGTTCCAATATCTGTAACTCTTCGCTGCGGTTCGGATAGTCCACATTGGCCTGCATGAGAAAGCGGTCAAGTTGGGCCTCCGGGAGGTGGTAGGTACCTTCCTGTTCCACAGGATTCTGGGTCGCCAACACCATGAAAAATGCGGGTAACGGATAGGTGGTTTGGCCCACGGTGATCTGCTGCTCACCCATCGATTCCAACAGGGCCGACTGTACCTTGGCCGGTGCTCGATTGACTTCGTCCGCCAGTAAGATGTTATGGAAAAGAGGGCCTGGACGAAATTCGAAATCCCCCTTTTCGTGACGATAGATATCCGTACCAATGAGATCTGACGGCAACAGATCGGGGGTGAACTGAATGCGGTGAAAGTCTCCCTCGATGGCCTCTGCCAGGGCCTTGACCGCGGTGGTTTTTGCCAATCCGGGCAGGCCCTCTATCAGAAGATGACCATCACTCAGCAGACAGATCAACATGCTGTCGATAAAGCTGGTCTGGCCAATGACCCGAGAGGCCAAATGCGCGCGCAGGGGATCGAGAACGGAAGGATTCATAACTGCTTCACTTCTTCAATGTGACTGATGTAGATGCGGCACTCAGGTGTTTTCCCGTAGGGAGAGCCCTGGCTTTATAGGGTGCGTTTGCCGCCAATAGCCGACTATCCTGTCGATAATTGAGGGTGAGTGCAAGCAGTAGAAGTAGACCGGCGCTGATCGCCATGGAAGGCTGAAAGCCGAGGCGATTAGTCCCCGATAGGCGTAGGCGCGGTTGTATGGCCGTAATTGTGACTGTTA
>JAHXHT010000080.1 GCA_025656435.1 Candidatus Thiodiazotropha sp. (ex Gloverina cf. vestifex)
AATGCACTGTTTTTCTTCGCTCATGGCAGTTTTGAAGCAAGCGAGAGGAAACGTTCGCTGACAAACGATTCGTTCAGAGCTTCCCTAGCGGATCTAAATCACGCGTAAAGGACCTCAAAACTCAGCGTTGATGTATGCTATGCGTTTGAGGTGAGAGAGCTTTTCACGCAACAAGCCTGGCTCCAAAGGCGAGTTCTACGCTGGCGAGGCAATGTAAGTTGATGATATCCTCATGAATCAGCAGTTTTTTAACCAAAAACCCAGTGAACACAAATGGGAAAAGACCGGAAATGAGCGATAAGAATACGAAAGTCGCAGCAATCCAAATGGCGACCAGCCCCAACGTCAGCGCCAACCTATTGGAAGCAGAGCGTCTGATCAGTGAAGCGGTTGACGGAGGTGCAGGATTAGTTGTACTACCGGAGAACTTCGCTTTCATGGGTGAACAGGATCAAGAGATGCTTACCTTACTTGAAGAGCCGGATGACGGTCCTCTACAGGGATTTCTGAGCCAGATGGCGAAGCGTTACGGTGTCTGGGTTGTCGGCGGGACTATTCCCCTTCGCGCCTCCCAAGGCGGTAAAGTTCGTGCTGCGTGTCTGGTATTCGACGACCAGGGCAAGCGGGTTACCCGGTATGACAAGATCCACCTGTTCGATGTACATTTGATGGAGACCGACGAGCGCTATGTGGAATCCAACACCATTGAGTCGGGTAATGAGACCGTGGTGATCGATACGCCATTCGGCCGACTGGGTGTGGCGGTCTGTTACGATCTGCGATTCCCTGAGATGTTTCGCAAGCTGCTGGAGAAGGGGGCGGAGATATTTGTCGTGCCTTCTGCTTTTACCGCCATGACGGGTAAGGCGCATTGGGAGACCCTGGTACGCGCCAGAGCCATTGAAAATCTTGCTTTCGTGGTCGCGGCTGCACAGGGTGGCTATCACGTGAACGGTAGGGAGACCCATGGTCACAGTATGATTGTCGATCCCTGGGGTACAGTCCTTGCCCAAGTACCCAGAGGCACCGGTTATGTGAGTGTCGATTTGGACAGGGACTACCAGAAAACCATCCGCCGCACCTTTCCAACCATTGATCATCGGCGGTTATGAGACGCTGATCTAGCAGTATCATATCCTTACCCATCTAGCCATCAGCCGCTTGCCGGTTGCGGAAACCATGTCTGATCTGATTCAAATTGCACAAGACACCATCTTGGCCCCTGTAGGGCTGATCGAAACCGACCTCGACCGTATGTTGGGTGAGCTCACCAGCAGTGCCATCGATGCCGCTGATATCTACTTCCAATCGAGCCGCCTGGAATCCTGGGTGCTTGAGGACGGTATCATCAAGGAGGGTTCCTACAGCATTGAGCAGGGAGCCGGCATCCGGGCGATCAGTGGCGACAAGACTGGTTTTGCCTACTCCGACGAGTTACAGCTCCCCACACTGCTCGAAGCAGCCAAGGCTGCACGAGCGATTACACGTAGTGGCGCCGAGCGCTCAGTACAGATCACTGGGTTACCTACTCCCAGGCAGCTGTATGCCCCAATCAACCCCCTGCCGAGTCTGACTGAAACGGACAAGGTGGATCTCTTGCGCCGGGTGGATGCCGAGGCACGTAAACAGGATCCTCGGGTGAGGCAGGTCATTGTCAGTTTGGTCGGCGCACAGGATGTTGTTCTTGTTGCTGCCATCGATGGTACGTTGAATGCTGATGTGCGGCCTCTGGTGCGCCTCAATGTCCACGTGATTGCCGAGCAGAACGGCCGCCGGGAACAAGGCAGTAGTGGTGGCGGCGCACGCAAGGCCTTTGATTTTTTCCTGCAGGAGGAGCGTGCCCTGGGTTATGCTCGAGAAGCGGTTCGCCAGGCGTTGGTGAACCTTGATGCGATAGAGGCCCCCGCAGGTACTATGCCTGTTGTGTTGGGACCGGGCTGGCCCGGTGTACTGCTGCACGAGGCAGTGGGTCATGGTCTTGAAGGGGACTTCAATCGCAAGGGCACCTCTGCTTTCAGCGGCCGTCTCGGTGAACAGGTTGCCTCCAGCTGTTGTACGGTGGTGGATGACGGCACGCTGCCTGGACGCCGCGGCTCTCTCAATGTGGATGATGAAGGTACTGAGTCACAATGTACCGTGTTGATCGAAAACGGTATTCTCAAAGGTTATATGCAGGACAAGCATAACGCCCGGCTGATGAAGGTTGATTCTACCGGTAACGGCCGACGCGAGTCCTATGCGCATCTCCCCATGCCTCGTATGACCAATACCTATATGTTGGCTGGAGAGAGTGATCCTGAAGAGATTCTCTCGTCGGTTGAAAAGGGACTCTATGCCGTCAATTTCGGTGGTGGGCAGGTGGATATCACCTCTGGTCAGTTCGTCTTCTCCGCCAGTGAGGCCTATCTGATCGAAAACGGTAAGGTGACCCGACCTGTGAAGGGCGCTACGTTGATCGGTAACGGCCCTGAGACCATGACCAAGGTCAGCATGGTCGGAAGCGATCTAAAGCTCGATGCCGGTGTCGGCGTTTGTGGCAAGGAGGGCCAGAGCGTTCCCGTAGGTGTCGGCCAACCAACCCTTAAAATCGATGAGTTGACCGTGGGAGGCACCGGCCAGTGATCAATATGCAGCAACGCCAGACGCAATTGGAGCAACTGGTCGATGATCTTCTATCCGAGGCCAAACGACAGGGGGCCACGGCTGCTGAGGCAGGTGTCAGCAGTGATGCGGGACTTTCGTTGACCGTACGAATGGGTGCGCCTGAGACGATCGAACACACACGGGACAACGGCCTTGGCGTGACCGTTTATTTCGGTCAGCGGAAAGGCTCTGCCAGTACCTCTGATTTCAGTCCGCAGGCGATCAAGGAAACCGTCGAAGCCGCCTGTAACTTCGCCCGTTATACCTCGGAGGATCCCTGCGCCGGTCTGGCGGATGCCGGTTTGATGGCGACAGAACTACCCAATCTCGATCTCTATCACCCCTGGGATCTGGCCGTGGATGAGGCGATTGAACTGGCAACGCGCTGTGAGACCGCGGCAAGAGATGAGGATGAACGCATCTTCAATTCGGAAGGCGCGACCCTCAATTCTCACAGTGGCTTGCATGTCTATGGCAACACCCATGGTTTTATCGGTGGTTATCCCTCGTCCCACCACAGTTTGAGTTGTGCGGTGGTGGGCAAGGAGGGAGAGAATATGCAAAGGGATTACTGGTATACCCTGTCACGTCTGAGCGGTGAGATGGAATTACCCGAACTGGTCGGTAAGGTGGCTGCGCAACGTACGGTGTCCCGGTTGGGTTCGCGTCGCATTACCACCCAGCAAGCACCGGTGATTTTTCAGGCTGATGTGGCTGTCGGATTGCTCCGTAGCTTTATTGGCGCAATCCGTGGCTCGGCACTCTATCGCAAAGCGAGTTTTCTGCTTGATTCACTCGACGATCAGGTGTTCCCCGGCTTTGTGAATATCCATGAGGAACCTCACCTGCTGAGAGGCCTGGCTAGCGCGGCCTACGATAACGAGGGTGTGGCGACAACCCAATGGGACTACATCAGTGACGGCATACTACAGAGTTACGTACTCGACAGCTACGCGGCTCGCAAACTCGGAATGCAGACCACCGGCAATGCCGGAGGGGTCAGGAACCTGCGAATCAATAGTGGGGCGCTCGATCTGCAAGGACTGTTGAAAAAAATGGATAGTGGGTTGCTGGTTACCGAATTGATGGGTCAGGGTCTCAATATGGTCACTGGAGACTACTCACGGGGTGCTGCCGGTTTCTGGGTGGAGAACGGTGAGATTCAGTATCCGGTGGAAGAGATCACCATCGCCGGTAATCTGCGGGAGATGTTCATGGGGTTACAGGAAGTAGGTACCGATGTTGAGACCCGCAGTAGCGTACAGACCGGTTCCTGGCTGATCGATAGGATGATGATTGCCGGCGGTTGACGGATCTGTCTGAAACGTATTTGAGCCGGTTTCTGTTGGCTCGATTTCCCATAGAGACATTGCGTAGGGTGCGGTCTTGCCGCACCCTACTTTTTTCTGAGCGGGTTTTTTTAGCGCCTCTCAGCCATCTCTGTTGCAACCTTGACAGCGTACAACATGCTGCCTAGGTTGGCTTGGCCTGTGCCGGCAAGTGGTAGGGCTGTGCCGTGATCCACCGAAGTGCGGATGATCGGCAGACCGAGTGTGACGTTGACTGCCTGGCCAAATCCCAGATGCTTTAGAACCGGCAGGCCCTGGTCGTGGTACATGGCGAGCACTGCATCAGCTTGCTGCAGCTGAACGGGTGTGAACAGTGTATCCGCAGGCAGCGGCCCGATCAGTTGCATACCTGAGGCATTCAACTCCGCCAGTACCGGTTGGATAATCTCAATTTCCTCTCTGCCCAGGTGTCCCTGCTCCCCCGCATGAGGATTCAGTCCACAGACCAATATACGCGGCTGTTTGATGCCAAATCGCTGTTGCAGATCCTGGTGCAGGGTGGTTGCGACCTGGCGAAGTCGTTCCGCTGTAATGGCCTGACTGACTTTTGACAGGGGAAGGTGTGTGGTGACCAACGCAACTCTTAGACCTGGTGTTGCCAGCATCATGACTGGATGGGCATCACTGAGTTCCGCCAGATATTCGGTGTGGCCGGTAAAGGGTAATCCGGCATCGTTCATCACCCCTTTGTGTACCGGGCCGGTCACAAGGCCGTCATAAATGCCAGCAATACAACCTTGGGTGGCGACCCTCAGTGCTTCCAGTACATAGGGTGCATTGTCAGGATCCAACGCGCCGCAACGCGTCTCCTTTCTGAGCGTTACCGGGACAATTTTCAGTTGTCCGGGTTTGGCTGGGGATTGTGACGCTTGCGGGTCAACCGGCAGCAGTTCCAGCGGCATACCCAGTTGTTCGGCTCGCTGCTGCAATAGGTCCGGGTCGGCGATAACAATCAGATCGGTTGAAGGTGTGGGCCTCTGCGCCAACATGACACAGAGATCGGGTCCGATTCCGGCAGGTTCGCCGGGGGTTAAAGCGAGTCGGGTATTCAAGGGGTATCCAGTTCATCCAGGCGAAGTTCTACATAAGCCTCATCACGCAGACGGCGGAGCCAGAGGGCGATGGCCTCTTCCGATTTCTGCTTTTGTATGGCCTGTCGGGCCGTGTTTCTCAAGGCTTCTTCGGTGTTGTCATGCTGCCGTCGGTCCAAAGGTTGCACGATGTGCCAGCCGAACGGGCTTTGAAAGGGTTCGCTGATCTGACCGAGGGACTGGGCATTCATTTGCTCTTCGAACTGCGGGACAAGATCCCCGGGGCTGGTCCAGCCCAGGTCGCCGCCCTTGATGGCGGAAGCCTTGTCGTCCGAGTGGGAACGGGCCAGGGTTTCAAAGGACTCGCCACCCAATATGCGCTCTCTAAGTGTCTCCAGGCGTTGTCTGGCCTCGCGGTCTGAGACAATCTCGTTGGTATTGATCAGGATGTGGCGGACCTTGGTCTGGTTGATGAGCATTTTATTGCCGCCCTTCACCTCAAGTAGCTTGACGATGTGGAAGCCTGAGGCGTTGCGGACCGGCTCATTGATCGTACCCGGTTCCATTTCGTCCACCATTTTAGTGAACAGGCTCGGGATGCGAGAGGTTTCGACCCAGCCCAGGTCACCGCCCTCCAGGGCCTGCCGGCCGTCGGAGACGCGCATGGCCATCTCTGAAAAATCTGTTCCGTTGGACAGTTCGTCGTAGACAGTGCTCGCCCGCTGTTTGGCTTGCTGTACGTCCTCGGGAGATGCCCCCTCAGGAGTGGCAATGAGGATATGCAACAAGTGAACCGCTGATCGCTGCCGCTGGGTGCCGATCTCCCGAGCCAGGAAGTTACTCACATCCTGTTCGGTGATGACGATACGGTTGATGACCTCTTTCTGCTTGAGACGGTTGATCAGAATGTCCTCCCGCAGTTGGTCACGGAAGAGGGTGAAGTTGATACCGTCATTCTCCAACACCTGCCTCAGTTGCAACAGGGTGATATTGTTGGTCTCCGCGATATTGGCGATCGCCTTGGTAATGGTGGCGTCATCCACGCTGAGTCCCAATCGTTCTGCAGTCTGCAGCTGCAGCCGTTTGGAAATCATGCGATCAAGCACCTGTTCCCGCAGAATCTCAATGGGAGGGAGGTTGACACCTTTTTGATTCAGTTGTGCCATCATCTCGCGCACGCGGCCGTCAAGCTCGCTTCTGGTAATCACATCTTCATTGACCACGGCCACGATCTGATCAAGTGGCTGTACAGCCGCCTGGGCCATATTGCCGGTCGGTAGCCATATCAATAGTGTGATGCTGATGATGGGTATCCATCTTTTTACAGAGTGTTTCATTTTCCAGCCCGATAACCGTAAATGTTGTCCTCGAATGATTCGTCGACCGACGAGCCGAGCGCACCCAGTCCAGTCAGTTCTAACTGCAACATGAAGCGAGTGTCCTCTTCCTGGTCTGCGATGTCCTCATCGGCCACATAGCGCTGATAGAGGGCACGTAGCTTCCAGCAGCAGCGGCCGCCGTATTCGAGGCCGAGTATTCTATTCACATTTCTTTCGTAAAGATAAGAGTATTTCCATTTTCCCGACAGGGTGAACTTGTGGTTGAACGGCCAGTTGAAGGAGAGATCCAGGTCTTCGATGGTGTCACGGTTGAAGTTATAGTCCAGGTTGAGCAGGTGCTGCTTGGGGGTGCGATAGTGGATGCCAAGGCGTCCCTTGTCGATATTCTTCTCTTCCAAATGGGGGTCTCTCCTGATCGTCAGCATACTGCTCCAATGGCTTCCGAAACGCGCCGAGACTTCGGCAACTACGGAGGAGGAGGGATTATCTTCGATGGCGCCTGTCAATCGTACTTCACGATCCTGTCGGTAGTAGATCTGACCGATGCTGGCGCGTAATCGTTCCAGGCCGCTATCAGCGTCCAGCCAGCGAGTGGTGATGCCGAGACTGAGTTGATTGGCGTCACCGAAACGGTCGCTGCCGCTGAAGCGGTTCTCCTTGAACAAGTTGCTGAAACTCAGAGTAAGGTCGGCAGTATCGAAATCCGGAATATCGGACTGATCGTCAAAAGGAGCGTGGAGATAGTAGAGGCGCGGTTCCAGGGTCTGATAGGCGGCATCTCCAAACCAGTTGGTCTCGCGCTCGAACACCAACCCACTGTCTAGACTGAAAGCGGGAACGGAATACTCCGGGTCAGGATCCGAAGGTGATCCCTCCTCATCAAGCCGATAGGTGGCATAGTTGAGACTGAGCCGGGGAATAAGGTGTCCCCAGCTACGCCTCAACGGTAGGGTCAGCGCTGGCCTGAGGATGAATCTCTCTCCGTCGATCAAGGTATCGTGACGAAAGTCTGTGTATTCTCCGGTCAAGTCGAAATCCAGGTTCCCATCCATGAATAGACTACCGTATCTCGCCAGTAACTGCGGTAACCTGCGGTAGGGATGGAGGTTGAGACTGAGGCTCTCGTCGACCGTCTGAAATGACTGTAACCGGCCGATGAGGCTTAGCCCCCCTTGTCGATACGCCACTTCTCCGATGCGTTCCAGATGGCGCGTGCTGGTGATTGCCAGCCCGGTGCCGAAGTCGTCGAGGTAGTCGTTATCACTGACAGCACTGGTGTTGATACGGGTCGTGAGACCGGGGGCCAGGCGGCTGGTATGTAAAAACTGAAAGGCACGGCGCTCACTGTCGTGCTCAATACTCTCTACTTTGTCATCTGGCAGGACTTCACCGCTGACTATGGCCTGTTGGTGTTTTCCCAGGTAGCGGAACTCACCACCCAACATCATGCCTCTTTTGCTCATCCATCGGGGCGAGAGAGTGGCATCGTAGTTCGGCGCCAGGTTGAAATAATAGGGCGTTTCCAGTTCGGTACCAAGCCGGTTTGAGGTGCCGATCGTCGGTACCAGGAAGCCGGTCATACGCCTGTCGTCGACCGGAAAGGTGAAATAGGGGGCATAGAGGATAGGTACGGGGCCGAGGCGAAGTCGGGCGTGCTTGGCGCTTCCCCAGCCGGCAGCCATGTCGATATCCAGTTTCGAGGCGCGAATACTCCAGTCCCTTTTGCCTGGTGGACAGGTGGTATAGGTCACCTGTTCATAGCGGGAGAGGTCGTCGCTGAGCATCTCTGCTTTTTGAGCACTGCCCCGGGCATTGCGCTGGGTGAGTCGATATTGGGTGTCTGTCAGCCAGCCCTTGCTATCGTCCAGTTCCAGGTGTCCCTCTTCTGCTGTTAATCGCAGCCCTGGTTGCTGGATGAAGAGATTGCCGAAAAGGTCGGCTGTTTGATTTGCCTGATCATAGATCACCCGGTCCGCTTCGGCATATCTGTCAGACTGCCAAAGTTGTACTGAGCCGAGCAGCAGTCCCAGGTTCTCTCCCTGGTTGAACTGCATCTCATCGGCCTCGATCTGGGGTTTGTCTATCGATAAAGGAGGAGAAGGTGAGGTGAGATCGTGTGACGGCCCTGCCGGGTTACAGTAATCCCAGTTCAAACCCTGATCGATACGCTGCAAATCTTCTGCCTGAACCGGGCTGATCGAGAAGAGAGCCATAGCGCACCAGAGACGTATCCGGAATAGGCTGGGAATAGGGTTGTCTGATGTTTTCAAGGGTGCTGCTCGGGAACCTATGCTGGTCAGGATTGACGAATCATCACGCGGGCAGGCACAAAATCGCATAGAATCTGTCTTTCTTCAAATACTAAGGAGCTTGTCTCTTTCGTGACTTCCACCACACGTCGACTCATTCTCACTCTGGGTATTCTGTTCGCGACCTTGCTGATTGTGGTGTTGCTCTTGGCGACACGCCCGGAAGCGAAGACAGAAAACAAGCGTGTCGCTACCTCGTGAAAGATTTTGGGACATCCGAGTCCCCAAAATCGACTCGCCAACGCGACAGCCGTTATGCCCCGAC